>JAPLDE010000028.1 GCA_026391855.1 Bacteroidota bacterium
ATTGAAAGGGATGAGGATCCAGCCGCGTCACCCCTGGACGCTCTTTGGGACTTAGGATTACAGACATACCCCTTAGGATACAGGCCAGCATATATGCGCTGGTTGCAGCACTGTAGTGCCTATTGATAATTACAGTGCATTGAATATCAACATCATAAATAGAAAATTACTCGAAGTCAGGAGCTTTATTTCCCGATCACCATCTTCCTGGTCACCTGTTTGTTCCCGCTGCCTGCCTGTACAAAATATACCCCGTTTTCGAACTGATCCCCGTTAATTGTCACCTTCTCAGGGACCTGGCTAACCCTCACTGTTTCCTTTATCACCACCTGCCCCGTTACATTCAGCACTTCCAGGGTTACGAGCGAATTCAGCGGCATGCTTAATTCAACGTCAAATGATCCTGACGAAGGATTGGGATAAACCTCCAGGTTGTTGATGGCAACCGGTTGTATATCAGGAACATTAGCTGCAGTGTTGGTTCTGAACTGTAAATAGATGTTGTTTCCGAAATCAGGGTTAAAGGTCTTGAGGATCATCGGATTCTTTGAGTCAAAGATCCTGAAATAGCCTGAACCCTGGTCGGGATTGGCCCAGAAGCTCAACCCGTCGTCACCGTTGTCGGTCATCAGCAAAGTATAACACCCGTAAGGAAGTTCAACGGTGTCGCGATACATCGTGTTGGAAGTCAGATTATGACGGTAGATGATAGTGTCTCCGTCAGCATTTTTCAGGATATAGGAATCCTCATAAGCATAAAGATTGGTCTTCAGTTCAAAGAAGAGGTGGGTGGGGTAGACCGGCGGAACGACAAATTTAGAGTAAAGAGTATCATTCAGGGCATACTGGTCGTTCCCGCCATTGGGCTGGCTTACGTACATAATAAAACGGTCGCTTGAAGACCCGTCCCAGTCCGGTGCAGGCAGCGACAACTCGGCCAGCTGTAGAAAATTGAGGTTTCCTGTCCAGTGAAAGGTGGAAAGAGGGGCGCCAACCCTGCCGTATGTAATGTCAACGGAAGTCAGCGGGGTTGAACCCGTGTTTTTTATGGCAACCAGCGGTTGGTTACACAAGGGATTCAACCGCATATACTCGGTTCTGTCGGAAGGCGATTTAATGTATTCAACGGCGGCGTCCAGCGTGAAGTTTGCCGGACCGTAACTGACAAGCTGATTGTTTACCCGGTAATTGGACGACCCGGGGTTCATAATGTACGGCAGGCTGTAGTCGATAGTAATTGTATGACCGGGTGTAACCTTAGAAGTAAGTTCAAAGTCCTTATTATCAACAACAGCCCCCGGGCACCAGCCGGCACGGTCATACACCCAGGTGCCTCCCTGCGGGTAGATGGGGTTGGTGGCACAGGCTTTCCATACCTGCCGGAGATACTTGATACTGTCATTAACACTGATGGTATGAATGCGGGGGATAAATTCCCCTTCCTGGCCGTGACCACTGATGGCCGATCGTATCTTAAACTGGGCAGCAGCAGGCGAAAGCGTCACCTGCCTGGGCTCAAAGTAAACATTGTTGACAATATCATTATACGAAGGCACCACCCAGCTTCCGCTGGGCCAGATCTGCGATAGCGAATGCACTGTCCTTGGCGGGGTTCCTTCATAGTAGATAAAGGTGATGTCGTTATCCTCCTGGTAAGCCCCGTCACTCATGGCCATAAACCTGGGACCTTTCAGTACCCGGGCATAATCGGTCACATCGTAGGTCCAGGTCCTGCCTGTCAGTCCGTTAAGGTTGAGGTTGATCCCGTAAGGAGTAATGAAATTGATCAGCTCCACCCTCATCGGTCGCCGCTGGTAATAGGTAAGCGGAAAAACAGAAAGCGTATCCTGCCCGGCAATGAAGACCGAATCCAGCACATTGCCCAGGGGATCAAAAACATAAGTATAACCCGCAGGCCATACATAAATGGTATCCTGGACAGAAAGGTTGTTGTTGCTTACCGCATAGGAAATCACCGAAGTGGCGAGGTTCAGCGTTGAATCATAAATTGGAAATTGCTGAATATAGGTGGTATCGTATACTCCCTGGATGAAGGTAGTATTCGGTCTCAGGTCGCCTAAAACGAAATTACGGTGCAGCTCATACCCCCTGAAACTCCGCCAGCCCGGGTTAACCAGTTGGGAAGGGTAGGAATGAGGCCCCGAGTCGGCTGCGGTAAACCCGCTACCGTCGTTGAAAGAGTAATAAGCAAGCAGTGAATCATAATCGGGATGACTGGAAGAAATGTCATTCATCATGATCTGCTGGATGGCATTGGAGTCAAGATCCTTATTCCAGATACTGAGCTCGTCCATCTTCCCATAGTAATGAAGCCCGCTGCCATTGGCGTCACAACCCAACAGCCATTTCCGTATGTCTATAGGCCGGGTTTTTCCTGAACCACTGGTCCACAAATGACCGTTTTTAAAGATGCTCATCACTCCTGTTCCGGCATTTTTGGTGAACGCCCAGAAGTTCCATTTACCCCTGATCTCGTCAACCGATGCCGCCTGGTCAATACGGTCATAACCCGATGCGTCACCTCCGCAATCCCAGTAAATCCTCGAATCGCTCCACGGAAAATGAATATTGACCTGACGTTGGTTCGCTGCATTTACACCCTCCAGTATGGTGGTATTGGCCGGAAGCATGGCACTGTCGCCAAAAGCCCATAAGGCAATAGTGATCTTATCGGTAAGCGACGGATAAACGGAAGGATTAACCGTCATGTTCTGCACCCCGCCCGACCACTCCAGGTAACCGTCAGGCAACAGGCTGTGTATACAGAAATCAAAGCCCGGATCGTGGGATTTGAATATTGTCTACACCAGGCGAGATATTTTGATAGGAGAACTCCACCAGGAGATTACTGCTTCCATCCCAGGTGAAGGGATTGTAAAAGTTAAACTGTTGTAAACCTGTTGTGAGAAAAGAGGTGTTGAGGAAGTAAACCTCGGTAAATCCGTCAAGTTCAGGGGCATAGGGATCAAGGTAGGTCTGCTGGGTGGTTTTGATCCTGATCCTCAGGTTGTTGAGCATATTGCCTGTTGATTGCAATTCCATACGTAAGGCGGTAATATCCCCGGTGGTAAGCTCGGCAGCGGTCAGCTCGGCAGCTGTCCATAAATACTGGGTCCGGGCAATGGCATCGGCTGAACCCAACGGGTGATCCGAAGGAAAAACATCGTTACCGACAGACCCCGTGTTCTCACCGATCACATTGCCGTAAGTGACCGACTGCTGTTCAAATAAGGTATAGGTATACACCGAATCATACGTAAAAGCAAAACTCCCTCCCGAGAACTGGCTGATATCATAATTGCTGTGGGTTTGCCGCAGGGAATCCGTTTGTGAAGAATCTACCACATAGGTGTAACAGTTGTAGTCCCATTCGCCGCAGCCCAGGTTGGTGTTTGCCGAGGTCGAAACAAGACCGTTTTTACACCGCATACTGTATAACATCAGGATCTTTTCATATGTTTTGCCGGGATCATTCGGGAACATAAAAACCCCGCTTCGCATTGAACTGTCAAACCTGAATGTCCCCACCACAGTAGTGTCCCCGGGTGCCGCCATGGTTCCTTCCATCAGGCCCCAACAGGCTATCAGGCATAAAAGGCTGTATATCTGCTTCATCTCTCTAATTTTCAGCAAATATAAAGGATATTTCAACCTTCCGCTCATCCAGTCAATACACTCATTCCGATGAAAAAATCAACTCTGACACCAAATCAACAAATTAACTTAAGAATTACTGTTAACCGGTTAAGCAGTATATTTTGCCGATGGTTAAATCACATTGACTCATTTAACTTTTAACTGCCATGACCGACAAATCAAAAGAACTCAGCGCTTCCATTGCCCTTGTTAACGACCGGCTTCATTTTACAGGAGCAGCAGACGAAAAAAAACCCATTTCTATCGACTACACCCCGCCCCTGGGTGATAACCTCGGATACACCTCATTGGAATTAATGCTCTTAAGCCTGTCATCCTGCCTGGGTTCTGCCGTCCTCACTTTTCTCAGAAGAATGAACAAGAATATCAAGGGTTTTGAAATAAAATCAAGAGGTATCAGGAAACAGGAACACCCGACCGGGTTCAGTACCATATTTTCTGGAGATAAAGTTGGCAAAAAGATGGCATCTTTGTACCGATAAAATTCCTGAACAGCATTACATTCAATTACATGATCATGAACCTGATTTCTCCACCAAAGGCCGGTAAATTCCTGGCCATGGCAATGGTTAGTATTGCCATTTTCAGTTCCTGTAGCTTAAAAAACAAGACCGGCCAGGTTCCCGATGCCCTGGTCTCTCATATCGATTCTACCGTCAAACCCGGTGATGACTTCTTTCTTTATGCCAATGGGAAATGGTTTAAGCAAAACCCTATCCCTCCCAGCGAAAGAAGCAATGGTCTCTGGCAACTGATCCAGGATACCATCAATGCCCAGATCCGGAATATCTGCGAAACCTCAGCGGCCATTAAGACACCGGAAAAAGGAAGCAATAAACAGAAAATAGGGGATTTCTTTTTCACCGGGATGGATAGCGTTACCCTGAATAAAAAGGGAATTTCCGACCTCAAACCTGAACTGGACAGGATAGACGGGATTAAAGACATGAAGGGAGTATCAGCCATGGCAGCCTTTATCCACCAGGTGGCCGGATCTCCTCTTTTCTCCTTTTTTGTTGGCCAGGATGATAAGATCAGTAATAAATATGCGGTCATTATCTCCCAGGGGGGGCTAAGCCTGCCGGAACGAAGCTTTTACTTCGATACCGACCCCAGGGCAATAATGATACGGGAAAAGTTTGTGGAGCATGCCGGAAATATTTTCATGATGATGGGTTATGATAAGAAGAAGGCCACTCAGGCAGCATCCAAACTGATGAAACTGGAGACTTCCCTGGCCAGGGCTTCCCGCAAACTGGAAGATACCCGTGATCCGGTAAAGAATTACAATAAGCTTTCATTCAAACAGCTGACAGAAAAGACAGCCAATTTCGACTGGGCGCTGTTTACTGAAACCATTGGGTTAAAAAAGGTTGATTCAGTGATTGTGGGGCAGCCGGAATTTCTGGAGGCAATGAACAGCTATCTGAAAACCATGTCACTGCAAGATTGGAAAGATTACCTGAAATTCCATTTTATCAGTGGACTGGCCGAATACCTGGATGATAAGACATACATGGAGGTTTTCAACTTTTATTCAAAAACGATGCAGGGGGTAAAAGAACCCAAACCGCGTTGGAAAAGGGTGGTTGAGCAAACCGACAACTCCCTGGGTGAACTCATCGGGCAGGTATATGTAAGCGAATATTTACCCAAAGGGACCAAGGAAAAGCTGACGGAGATCGGTAACGCCATCAGGGAGGTATATGCCGAACGTATCAAAGCCCTGGACTGGATGAGTGAACCCACCAAGCAAAAGGCGCTGAAAAAACTGAGTACCGTGATCATGAAAGTGGGCTATCCCGACAAATGGAAAGACCTGAGCAGCCTGGTCCTCGATCGCAACTCATATGTCCGCAACGTGATTGCAGCCAACCGCTGGGCGGTAAACTACAATATCTCCAAATATGGCAAGCAGGTGGACCGTACCGAATGGAACATGACCCCCCAGACCTATAACGCCTATTATAACCCCTCAAACAATGAAATAGTCGTACCCGGTTCAAACATCATTGTCCCCGGGTATGAACGGGTTCTGGCAGATGATGCCATCCTCTATTCGGTTATCGGAGGGTCCACCTTCGGTCATGAAATTACCCACGGCTTCGACGACCAGGGGTGCAAATACGATGAGGCCGGGAACCTGCATAACTGGTGGACAGCAGAAGACAGCGTAAAATTCTATGCGAAAACCAGGCTCATTGTTGAACAGTTCAGTGAATATAACCCGGTTGACAGCCTGCACATCAACGGCAAAATGACCCAGGGCGAAAATATCGCCGATCTGGCCGGGATTACCATGGGGTATGTGGCCTTTCAGAAAACAAAGCAATACAAGGAAAAGCTTTTAGTTGCCGGGTTGAACCCTGATCAGCGCTTTTTCCTTGCTTATGCGCTGGCCTGGATGATCAACCAACGGCCCGAAGGTATCGCCAACCAGGTGAAAATGGATGTTCATTCACCGGCCAAGTACAGGGTAATCGGACCTTTGTCCGACATCACTGAGTTCTATACCGCCTTTGGCCTCAAAGAAGGCGATAAAATGTGGCGCCCAGAAGATAAAAGGGTGAAGATCTGGTGATGTTGCTGTTTTGCTGATGTACTGATAATTAATCCTGCCATCAATACAATTACCCGGGCAGACGGGATACGGATGTTGAAATAGTTATACATAGAACCCGGATTATAAAGGCATCAGCATATCATCACATCGGCAAATCAGAATACAGCACATTTTTTCCTTACCTTTGCGCCCCAAAATCAATCTGTTTATGGCCAATAACGAAGAACTCTTTAAAAAGATCATCTCCCACGCCAAGGAATATGGCTTTGTTTTCTCTTCCAGCGAGATATATGACGGACTGAGTGCCGTTTATGACTACGGTCAGTATGGGGTTGAACTGAAAAACAACATCAAGGATTACTGGTGGAAAGCTATGGTCAGGTACCACGAGAACATTGTGGGTATCGATTCGGCCATTTTTATGCATCCCACCATCTGGAAAGCCTCAGGCCATGTGGATGCCTTCAACGATCCGATGATCGACAATAAAGATTCCAAGAAAAGATACCGGGCCGATGTTCTTATAGAAGATCACCTGGCAAAAATTGAAGATAAGATTGAAAAAGAAGTCCAGAAAGCTGCCAAACGCTTCGGCGATTCATTCAATGAAGAGCAATACCGCACTACCAGCCCGAAACTTCTTGAATACCAGCAACTTATTGATGATACTAAAAAGCGGTTTTTCGGTTCTCTTGAAAACAACGACCTGGAAGATGTTAAAAAGCTCATCGAGGACCTGGGGATTGTTTGCCCGGTATCCGGTACCCGCAACTGGACAGAAGTCCGTCAGTTCAACCTGATGTTTTCCACCCAGATGGGATCATTGAGCGAGGATACCAACCTTATTTATCTAAGACCTGAAACAGCCCAGGGGATTTTTGTCAATTTCCTGAATGTCCAGAAATCAGGCAGGATGAAAGTTCCCTTTGGAATTGCCCAGATTGGCAAAGCCTTCAGAAATGAGATCGTGGCCCGTCAGTTTATATTCCGGATGCGCGAATTCGAGCAAATGGAGATGCAGTTCTTTGTCAGACCTGGCGAAGAGCTGAAATGGTTTGAATATTGGAAGCAGGAAAGGCTTCGCTGGCATCTTTCGTTGGGAATTCCGGCTACAAAATACCGCTTCCATGATCATGAAAAGCTGGCCCATTATGCCAATGCAGCCACGGATATCGAATTCGATTTCCCCATCGGGTTTAAAGAACTGGAAGGGATCCACTCCAGGACAGATTTTGACCTGAGCAGCCACCAGAAATATTCCGGGAAAAAGCTTCAGTATTTCGATCCTGAACTGAATGAAGGATATGTCCCTTATGTCATTGAGACTTCCATCGGGCTTGATCGTACTTTCCTGGCCGTTCTCAGTAATTCTTTTACGGAAGAAGTACTGGCCGACGGCAGTGAGCGCGTTGTGATGAAGATCCCACCCATACTGGCTCCGATCAAGGCTGCTGTGTTACCCCTGGTTAAAAAGGACGGTATGCCTGAAAAAGCCCGTGAAATCATGGATACACTCAAATATGACTACCTGTGCCAGTATGATGAAAAGGATGCCATCGGCCGCCGTTACCGCCGCCAGGATGCCATCGGAACACCATATTGTATAACCGTCGATACCCGGACGCTGGAAGACAATACCGTTACCATCCGGGAGCGCGACACTATGAAACAGGACAGGATCGCCATCCATGAGATATCCGGCATTATCTCCGCCCGGATACAAACCCACTACAAACCAACACCACAATAAACTACCGGCTGTTAACTGCCTGGGAACGTAAACAATTGGACACGATGTATCGTGTCCCTGCGAAATCGTGACAGTCGACTGCTAACTGCCCGGTAATGTGACCAATTTGACATGCCATGGCATGTCCCTACGAAATTTTGCCGACTGCCGGCTGCCTACTTATTATTGTATGACGTCATCGTCAGGTTGATCCCGGCCAGTCCAAAGCTTTTTACAGCTTCAGCAGCCAGCCTGATGCGGGGGATCAGCGCGGCTTCCTCGTGGCGGGTCCAGCGGCCAAGCACATAATCAACCTGAAAACCGCGGGCGTAATCGTTCCCGATGCCAATCCTGAAACGCGGAAAATCGGAGGTTCCCAGTTGCTCAATTATGCTGTTGAGCCCGTTGTGCGAACCTCCGCTTCCCTTGGGTTTAATACGGAAAGCACCTAGTTCAAGGTCAACATCGTCTGAAATGACAAGCATATCCTCTGCCTCGATCTCTTCCTTCACCATCCAGTATTTCACAGCTTTACCCGACAGGTTCATATAGGTCGAAGGCTTGATCAGAATGAAAGTCCTTCCTTTCAACCTGAACCGGGTAACAGCAGCATACCTGTCAGTCGTAAAAGTTACGCCGGCATCCTGTGCCACCGCATCCAGTACGATGAAACCAATATTGTGACGGGTATTGGCATACTCATCACCGATATTGCCCAATCCGACGATAAGGAATTTGTTCATCCTTACGCCTTTTTATTAAACAAAGTTGAAAAAAATGAATTTGTATTACTTTGCAGGAGCCACTGGTGTCTCTTCAACAGCCCTGGTTGCTGGTTGATTGAACACTCACGATCATCATGTTAGGATTGTCCAGAAGCTGTAAGGATTCTTCCTTAACATTACTAACCTTTAAAGAGTCCCCGATATCAAGACCGGAAATATCGATATCGATAAAATCAGGAAGATTCTCCACCATACCTGTCACTTTAAGTTTTCTTAGTTTTTGAATCAGTTTACCCCCCTTCAGAATACCCGGAGAGGTACCTTTGATCTTAATAGGAATACCGATGATAATGGGTTTACCGGTTACGATTTCCATAAAATCGACATGTAGAATACTATCGGTAACAGGATGATACTGAACATCCTGCATTGATGCTTTATACGTTTTTCCGTCGATGGTGAGGTCTACCAGTTTCACTTCAGGAGTAAAGATCAGGTGTTTGAAATCCCTTTCTTCCATACTGAACTGAACCTGCTGGGGACCGCCATACAGCACACAGGGAACTTTTGCCTCCCTGCGGAGTTTCTTTGCATCTTTTTTCCCTACGTTCTCGCGGAGAGAACCGCTCATAGATACTGTTTTCATAATTTACAATTAACAATTAGTAATTAACAATTAACAACTTAACATTCAACAATATAACTTTTCACTTTAATCACTTTAATCACCTCAATCACGTCTCAATCAAACTTAAACAGCGACGAAATCGACTCATAATTATGCACCCTTCGGATGACATCCGAAAGCAGGTGAGCAGTGGTAAGCACCTTTATCTTTTGCGATTCCCGCTGAAGAGGGATGGTATCTGCGACAACGACCTCGGTAATCCTTGAGTTTTCAATTTTATCGATGGCATTTTTACTGAGCAGTGGGTGGGTACAGAAGGCCCTGACGCTGCTGGCGCCCTCGTCCATGATCAGATCGGCGGCAGTGGTAATGGTACCGGCCGTGTCGATGATGTCATCCACCAGCACCACATCTCTTCCCTTCACGTCGCCGATGATCGACATCCTCCCAATTTCGTTGGGTTTCGACCGTTGTTTGTAGCAGATCACAAAAGTACTCCCCAGGATCTTGGCATAAACAGCGGCTCTGCGTGTCCCTCCCGTATCGGGTGAGGCCATCATAAGGCTGGGCAGGTTCAACGATCTGAGGTGAGGTATAAAGATGGAAGAAGCAAAGAGATGGTCAACCGGAATGTCCATAAAACCCTGGATCTGGTCGGCGTGGAGGTCGAGCGTGATAAGGCGGTCGACACCGGCTGCAACCAGCAGGTTGGCTACCAGTTTGGCGGCGATGGAAACACGGGGTTTGTCCTTACGGTCCTGCCGGGCATAGCCGAAATAGGGGATCACGGCGATGATCCGTTTGGCCGAGGACCGCTTGGCAGCATCGATCATCATCAGCAACTCCATCAGGTTATCGGCCGGAGCGAATGTGGACTGGACGATAAACACATCCCTTCCCCTGATATTGTCTTCAAACGAGGGCTGAAATTCCCCGTCGGCAAAGTCAGTAAACTGCACATTTCCCAGGGCCGTGCCAAAGGATTTAGCGATCTTCTCGGCCAGGTAATAACTGCCACGGCCGGAAAATATCTTAACTTCAGTTTCCATGTGATTGATTAACTCCGGTTTGAGGGCGCAAAAGTACAAAGAAAGTTTTATTTGAGCAAATGTTACCAACTGCCGACTGCCAACTGCAGACTGCCGACTGCCAACTGCAGACTGCCGACTGCCGACTGCCGACTGCCAACTGCCAACTGCCAACTGCCAACTGCCAACTGCCAACTGCAAACTGCAAACTGCCAACTGCCGACTGCCGACTGCCAACTGCTATTTTGCATTGTCCAAAACTTTACTATCTTTGCCCGCCCGCCCGGATGGCGGAATAGGTAGACGCGTTGGTCTCAAAAACCAATGAGCGAAAGCTCGTGCCGGTTCGATCCCGGCTCCGGGTACCCTAACCCCCTCTTAACTATGTTGAAAAACAATCAGTTAGAGGGGTTTTTCATTTATCGGGCTCCTTTCAGGGTCCTCTAAAATAATTATAAAGTTGACCTAAGGTGCTGATTAAAAATACAATATGTGAATATTTTTCAAAAACTTAATACAAAGCGGATAGTTTTAGTTATTGATTTTCAGTAAGTTAATAAAATAGCAAGTAATAAGTGAGTATGCATTGAAGTTGGAAACAAAAAAAAATAAGTATGATATTCGCAATGTGATCTATTTTGTTATAAATTTAGTGCCTCTTGAAGCTGAAGTTGCCTGCTTTGTGTCACCAATAATGGAATACTGCATTCCTTTAACCTGAACTGCTGCAGCACAGATAGTCTGAAATTTCAGTTTGAATATGGGTTTATCTAATAAATGGAGGTATTTATGAAAGATGAAACATGCACACATTCCTGGGAAATGATGAATGTTCAGCCTGGTTTTATCATTACAGAGAACTGTTTTCGTTGCGATATGATTTCTACCTACTTTTCGCTGGAGGAACGGCCTCCACTGGAAGAATACAGAGAAGGTGATCATTTCTGGAATGTAATGGGAAGTGCGCAATCGATACGTTTCGATCTGAAATGCAGCAAATGTTCATATTTAATGACATTTGAAGAATTATGCGGTCTGATGATGTGTACCGGATGCGATGAAAAGTGTAAGATCTATAAACTTATGAAGGAATATGAGAAAGAACGAACATGGGTATACGTCGCTTTTGGTTATCTCCCGATTGAAGGCAGAAAAAAGCTAAGCCCTGAAAAGATTCTTGCTCTTGAACAATATTTCAATCAGCGGCGTAAATCTTCAACGTCAAAAATTAAGATTGTTTCCGATGAACTTGTTGACAATATCAGGAATTGTTACGCAGAATTAATCAGGGACATCGATATGATTTCTTTGAAACCACCTGAAAATAAATAGATTACAATAATTAACCTTAATAGAGGAGAATTGCTATGAAGCTTCAAGAAGTTATTGACAAACTCTCATTAAAAGCACTTACTGATGTGGAAGACAGAAATGTATCCGGAGTACATATCTCTGACATGTTATCAGAAGTGATGAGCAGTGCGCAAAGTGAAAATCTGTGGTTAACCATTCAAACCCACAAAAACATTGTCTCGGCAGCTAACCTGATCGATATATCAGCAGTTATTGTTACTAATGGCAAGATAGTTCCGGAAGATACAATTGAATTGGCAAACCGTTACCATGTTAATATTTTGAGCTATCCGGAACCGGCTTTCAAACTGGTTAGCAAGTTGATTGAAGCAGGTATTCAATAAGAAGGAGCCTGCCCAATGCTGGTTCAAACAACTCATAATATTGATATAGAGAAGATTGGGAAGTCGTTACAGGCAAATTTTATCGTTGGTCAACGTGATGATGCTCAATATACTTCAGGAATTTATGCTTCCGACCTGATGAGTGATGTACTTGCTTATGGTAAACCGGGTTCTGTTTTGTTGACCGGACTTAATACTATACAGGCGGTAATTTCTGCCTATATGGCTGAATTCAGGGGAATTATATTCCTAAGGAGTAAGGTGCCTGATGATGATATGATTGCCTTTGCCCGTGAAAAGGGATTGGTGGTTCTGACAACTGAAGAAGACATGTATGAAGCATGTGTGGAAATCGCCAATATTGAGTGTGAAGTAGCTGATATTAAAGATATTCATAAACCGGCAAAAAAAGTTGAGAATATTGCCACTTATAATTTTCATATCGATGGACATGACTTTGCCAGTGCGGGATTAGTATCGACACATATAAAAACGATCCTTAAATCAATCGGATATAATCCTTTGCTTATCAGAAGAGTTGCTATCTCAACCTACGAAGCTGAAATGAATGTGGTTATGCATGCAAAGAAGGCAGATGTCATGCTTACAACCTCAGAAAAAGAAATTCAGGTACTTATCCGTGATGAAGGAAAAGGCATTGAAGATATAGAATTAGCGATGAAGGAAGGATACTCCACTGCCACTGATGAACAGCGTGCAATGGGATTCGGAGCCGGAATGGGTTTGCCGAATATAAAAAGAAATACTGATAATCTGCAAATCGAAAGTCAAGTCGGGAAGGGAACTACTATTAACGCTGTTTTTTATGTGAAATGAAATTTTATCATTCACACCTTATATTGCACGAGAAATGTGCCGGGAGGACATTATGTATTAAAGCCTGTCCTACCCAGTCATTGAGATATAGAGACAATAAAATCCTGTTTTATGACGACCTCTGTGTGGATTGCGGGGAGTGTATAAATGCCTGCCCGGAGGGTGTTTTTGTTCCTGTCATCGATGAAGTCAGTGATTTTGATAAGTTTACGTTTAAAATTGCTGTCCCTTCCCGTGTATTTTATACTCAGTTCAGTGCCGATATACATCCAAAATTGATTCATCAGGCGCTAAAAAATATTGGATTTGACGCTGTTGCAAACATCTCACAGGAAAGTCATGAACTTAGTTATGTCATTTCCGAGTATTTGAAGGTAAAAAAAGACGGTAAACCTATTATAGGGTCATTTTGCCCGGCAGTTATCCGGCTGATACTGGTAAATTATCCCAACCTGGTAGAATTAATCTCACCTTTCGATGTACCACTGGAATTAGCAGCAAAGAAATCGAAATTAAGATATTCTAAGGAACTGGGAATCGACATTAAAAAGATAGGCGCCATTTATATCACTCCTTGTCCGGCCAAAGCTGTGTCCATCGCTCAACCGGCAGAAAAGGAAAAATCCTGGATTGACGGCACAATCTCTATTAAAGATATTTATAATATCATTCTTCCGGAAATACTCAGAATGCATGAAAATAATAAACAGGAAAGAGTGGAAGATTATTTCTATTACGGGAAAGGATGGGGTATCTTAAGTCATATATTACAGCACCTTGACTCAGAAAGATTTATGACAGTTAAAGGGATTGATAATGTTAAGATGATCCTTAATGACATCGAAGACTCAAAATTAAAAAATGTGGACTATATTGAGGCGTTCACCTGTAATCAGGCTTGCATAGGCGGTGCATTTTGTGTTGAAAATCCCTATATTTCAAGGCATAATTCTATTCTTCTGGAAAAGAGATTTTGTGAACCTGGTGCTTTTAATCAGGATGAAATTATGAAAAAGCACCAGGAGAATTACTATTTTATGGAACACCATGTTGTTCCAAGAACTACTCGTGCTGCAACATCCAACCTTGCCATTTCCATTAAAAGAATGAATCAGAAAGAGAGGATTCTTTCAAAATTACCAAAAAAGGATTGTGGATTATGCGGAGCGCCCACCTGTGAAACCTTCGCTCAGGATTGTGCCTGGGGTGAAGCTGATCTCACAGATTGTATCTTTTTTAGACAAATTTCTTCATTTAAGGATAATAAATAATGAAAAAAGCTGAAACATCCTTCTCAGAACTGCTTCAGTCATTTCCGCCGGAAGAAGGAAGTATTATTCCCTTGCTTCAAAACGCTCAGGCAAGACTGGGATATATTCCAGAAGAAGCAGTAGAAGTTATTGCAGATTACCTAAAACTAACTGAAAGTCAAATATTTGGAGTTGCATCCTTTTATTCTCAATTTCGTTTTACTGAACCTGGAAGACATTCTATTAGTGTATGCCTCGGAACAGCCTGTCATGTGAATGGTGGCGCTACATTATTAGAAACCACTGAGAGAGAACTGAATGTCAAACCTGGTGAATGTACGGCCGACAAAAGATTTGACCTGAACCGTGTTGCCTGCCTGGGCTGTTGTGCCTTAGCCCCTGTTGTAAAAATCGACGGCGAGATTCACAGTAAGGTCAATGTTATCAACCTCAAGGAGATGTGGAATCACTATGATTAATATTACGACATTACAAAAGAAAAGCCTTATTGAATGGGAGGCGTTAACCCATTCAAACGAACCAGTCATATACCTGGGCATGGCATCCTGTGGTAAAGCAGCGGGTGCCGAAAAAGTTAAGCAGGTAATTCTGGAGTCCCTCAAGGTTCACAGTATCAATGCAAAACTGATAGAGGTAGGCTGTGTGGGAACCTGTTACCTGGAACCTATTATGGATATCAGAGCTTTTGGCTGGCCACGTATCTCATATGGCAATGTGGATGAAAAAAGAGCAGAATACATCATCCAAAAACACCTGGTCGAACGGAATCTTTCCAAAACCAAACCCCTTGGATATCTGGGCAATGTTCCTTTTGATAATATTCCCCCTTTCTCTGAACAGCCGATGCTGAAACCTCAGGTTCGTATTGTAACGAGAAACTGTGGGATTATTGATCCGGAAAATATTCATCACTACCTGGCAAATGAAGGTTATTCAGGTATTGCGAAAGCACTGAAGATGACCCCGTTAGAAGTCATAGAGGAGATTACTTCTGCAGGACTCAGGGGGCGTGGAGGTGCAGGGTTTCTGACCGGAAGGAAATGGCGTACATGCTATGATACCCAATCTGATGTTAAGTATTTGATTTGTAACGCTGATGAAGGTGACCCCGGAGCTTTTATGAACCGCCTTCTGATCGAAAGCGATCCTCATGCCGTGCTGGAAGGGATGCTGATAGCTGCCTATGCTATTGGTGCTACCCTGGGATATATTTATATCCGTGCCGAATACCCGCTGGCAATCAAACGATTGCAAAATGCAATTGAGCAGATGCATAAATATGGACTACTGGGAGATAACATTCTTGGTTCAACGTTTTCCTTCTCATTAAAAATCAAGGAAGGAGCTGGTGCCTTTGTTTGTGGAGAAGAAACCGCACTGATTCATTCTATAGAAGGAAAAAGAGGAATGCCACGGACCAGACCACCTTTCCCCGCCGTCTCAGGTTTACATCAGAAGCCTACTGTCATTAATAATGTTGAAACCCTTGGGACTGTGGCTCAAATTATCAGAAACGGAGCTCAATGGTATCGCCAATATGGGATCGAAGGCAATTATGGGACCAAAACCTTTTCACTGGTAGGCAAGGTGAGAAGGTCGGGATTAATAGAGGTTCCCCTGGGAACACCGCTTCGCAAAATTATTTTCGATATTGGCGGTGGTACCGTGAAACCCTTTAAAGCGGTACAAACAGGAGGCCCCTCCGGAGGATGTATCCCGCTGGAACTCCTTGATACTCCGGTTACTTATGAAACACTTGCCTCTATTGGATCCATTATGGGTTCAGGAGGACTGATTGTAATGGACCAGGACACATGCGTGGTAGATGTGGCAAGATATTTCCTGGATTTCATCCAGAAAGAATCTTGTGGAAAATGTACTCCATGCAGGGTTGGAACAAGGCATATGGTTGAAATACTTGAGAATATCTGCCATGGTGAAGCCAGTGCAGATCAGTTGGACAACCTGGAAACCCTGGCAAAACTGGTTCAGTCAACCTCATTATGTCAGCTGGGACAAACCGCTCCAAACCCTGTTCTTACCACTTTGCGCTATTTCCGGTCGGAATATGTTCAACACATCAATGAATATTACTGTCCGGCCCTGGTTTGTAGCTCTCTTATCGAATATACGGTAATTAAGGAGAAATGTACCGGGTGCCAGAGATGCGTGAGTGTTTGTCCTACTGAGGCTATTACAGGTCCAAGGTCTGAGCCTCATAACCTCGATCCTTCAAAATGTATTAAGTGCCGGTCATGTTATGAAATATGCCGTTTCGACGCCATTGCAGGTAACGCTATTGTCATCACCTCGAAATAGGAAGAATGAACCTTACTATTAATAACAGAACCATTCAGATCGAAAAAGCGGTCACGGTTCTAGAAGCCGCAGAAAAGAACGATATCTACATTCCCAAAATGTGTGCACATCCGGAACTAACTCCATATGGAGGCTGCCGGTTATGTATTGTGGAAATTGACGGAAGGAGAGGATATCCGACTGCCTGTACTACAATGGCTGAAGAAGGAATGACGGTCAGAACAGACACGAAAATCCTTCGCGAGATGCGGGAGAACCTGCTTCAGTTGATTCTCAGCGAACATCCTTCAGCTTGTCTTTTATGTGAAGATATTGATGGGTGCAAAGAGTTTCAGAGTACCATCAGGAAGGTAGGTATTACCACCGGTTGCCGATGGTGTCCCAAGGACAGGGACTGTGAATTGCAAAAGATAGTAGAAAGTTTTAACATTCATCAGCTTACACTGCCCGGACTGTACAGGGATTTACCTATTGAAAAGTATGATCCCTTTTTCGACAGGGATTATAATCTTTGTATTTATTGTGGCCGTTGTGTGAGGATATGCAGTGAATACCGGAAAAGCTCAGTACTGGCACTAAAACAGAGAGGGAAGCAAACCACGATTGGTCCTGCTTTCACTGACAATCATACGGACGCCGGCTGTGAATACTGTGGAGCTTGTGTTTCAGTTTGCCCAACAGGTGCTATGTCAGAAAAAAGCCGAAAGTGGTGGGGTGTTCCGGAATCCTATGTGCAATCTGTTTGCCCTTTATGTAGCCTGAACTGTGAAATACAGGTTCTTACAGCTAAAAATAAAATTGTCGGCACTTTACCCCCGGGGTTACCCCATGAGTCTGCCGGGGATTTGTGTGTAAAAGGACGGTTTTGTCTGAGTGAACTTGTGAACCGAACGGAAAGAATACTGGAACCAATATATCTTTTTCCGGAAGGTAACGGTATTGTTGTATGGGATCAGGCTATTGATAAAGCGGAATTAATATTGAGCAACATTCAGACGGAAAGAACAGCGGTCTTTCTTTCACCTGATTTATCGACGGAAGAATATGAGGCTGTCCGGTTATTTTCGGAAAAAGTGCTGAAGACCAGTGAAATCACTTCGTCATGTTTTGATAGCAATCTGATTGCATTCTCACGGATGGCCATGAAATCTGCATCCATTGAAACAGTTAAGGATGCCGGGGTGATTCTTTCCTTTTTTCTGAATGGCAATTACAATTATGGTCCTCTTACCCTGGCCATTAAAACAGCTTCAGATAATGGGGTTCCATACTACCAGACAGGTTGGATCAAAGACACTACTTCCCGCTTCGCCAGGCATAGGTTTGTTCCTGTTCCGGGGGAAGAAGTATCGATTCTTGATGAAATACTGAAATGTCTTAAAGATGGAAAAACCAACAAACCCGAAATCCTTGAACTCTCAGATTATCTTATAAAAGCAGGAAAAGGAATAATAGTAGCCGGACCTGAAATGATGTCACTGAGCAATTGTCAGCTGTTACTCGAAAAAATTGAAACCCTGGCAATTATCACCAAATCTCAGATTTTCATGCCCTTACCTTATGGAAATCTCAAAGGAATGCTTTCTGTTATTCAACTTAAACCTTTTGAAGACGTTCTTAATAAAGTTGAAAAAGGTAAATTTGATTTGCTTTATTTTATCGGAGATGCACCTTTCTCATCAAGACCAGAGGTAAAATATATACTTTACCAGAATTCATTCCCTGCACCTGAAGGACTAAACCCTGATCTTGTCTTACCTGCCGCACTTTGGGGCGAGACCGGAGGTACCTGGGCTGGATCAAATGGTCATTCCCAGCCTGTTGTAGCTGCAGCTCTTCCTCATAATTATGCCCTCTCACACCAGGAAATATTGATCAAACTGGCAGAAAAAATGCAGAATAAAGAGTTTGTAACTGATGCTAAAAACCTTATTAGCGGGAGTTTAAAAGCAAAAAAGCCAATGCTTCCGGCTTTAAAAGAGGTTCAGAAAATCACTGTTCCATCGAAACCTGATCCTGATTTTCCCTATGTGCTGGTTGAGGAAATATCACCCCATCGTTATCACAACCTGAACCTCAGTAAAGGGATCAGCGGTTTCGGAGAACTGGTCAGAACAGATCAACTGATGATGAATCCGTCAGATGCGCGAAAACTTAAGATTAAAGACGGGGACTCCGTCGAAGTCGTTAATAAAAAGATAATAAAGACACTTCCTGTCACTATCAGGAAAAACATAACTGAAGGATTTATCCATCTGAACACTTCAAACGGAATGAGGGGATTTGATTGCAATCCCTGTTACGTAGATATAAGGAGGGTCCATGTTTAAAATCGTTGAGCGAAAAATGATCGTCCCAAATTTGCACCTTCTTGTAGTGCATGCACCTGAAGTAGCCAATACGATACGACCAGGGCAGTTTGTTATACTTCATGCAGGGGAAGGTGCAGAAAGAATACCTCTTACTGCAGCCGATTGGGACAGAGAGGAAGGTACACTAACAGTCATTTTTATGGAAGTGGGTACTTCCACCGGGAAGCTGGCGATGCTAAAGGCTGGTGACCAGATACCTACAGTTGTTGGTCCGTTAGGTGTACCAATGGAAATGAGGAATTTCGGTACGGTAGTATGCATTGGCGGCTGTTTTGGCATGGGTTCCATTTTGCCTGTTGTCAGAGAATTAAAGGAAAATGGGAATAAAGTAATTACCATACTTGAAGGCAGGAGCAAAAATCTTTTATACTGGGAAGAGAAGTTGTCAAAATACAGCGACAAGGTGATCAGGTTAACCAGAGACGGAAGCACAGGCTACAAGGGTCATGTTAAGAAGGGCAATGAAATCCTTAAGGAGATGAATATCATTCCCGACCGGATTATCGCTATGGGTTGTACAACCTTATCTTATCTGGCTACAAGGGATTACGCTCATTATAATGTACCCATAATCATTACCCTCAACACCATTATGATTGATGGAACCGGTATGTGTGGTGTTTGCCGGTGCACTATCGACGGGCACATGAAATTTGCCTGTGTTGATGGCCCGACATCATTCCGGATGTGGAGGATTTTAACATGGAAGAAACAAAATCAAGGAAACGTGAGAGGGTAGAAATGCCCAAACAGGCACCTTTCATCAGGAAAAGAAATTTTCAAGAGGTTGCACTGGGATATACAAAGGAAATGGCAGTAGATGAAGCCAGCCGCTGCCTTGCCTGTAAAAAACCGCTTTGTGTGGAAGGCTGTCCTGTGGAAATCGATATTCCGGGTTTCATTAAATGTATAGCCACCAATGATTTTTCAGCTGCCATAAGGAAGCTGAAAGAAAAAAATTGTTTACCGGCAGTTTGCGGCAGAGTATGTCCACAGGAAGAACAATGTGAAATAAAATGCATAGTTGGGAAAAAAGGATCTCCTGTCGCTATTGGTCGCCTCGAACGTTTTGCCGCTGAATGGGAAGCTTCTCAAACAATAATGGAATTACCTGAAATAAAAACGAAAACGGGTAAAAATGTACTGGTTGTCGGTTCAGGCCCTGCGGGTATTACTGTTGCCGGCGACCTGATCCTTGCGGGACATGAGGTGACCATGCTCGAAGCACTTCATGAACCCGGCGGAGTCCTTTCCTATGGGATCCCAGAATTCCGCCTTCCCGGCAAAATTGTCAGCAGGGAGATTGAATATCTTCAAAAACTCGGAGTAAAGCTTATCTGTAACTATGTTGTAGGTAAAACCAAATCTTTGTCTGATCTTTTAAATGAGTATGATGCTGCTTTCATCGGCACAGGTGCAGGTCTTCCGTGGTTTATGGAAATACCGGGAGAAAATCTGAACGGAGTATATTCCGCCAATGAATATCTTACCCGCGTTAACTTAATGAGAGGATATCAGTATCCTAAAACTTATACGCCGGTTATCCGACATCGGAGAGTGGCAGTAGTGGGTGGTGGAAATGTTGCCATGGATTGCGCCCGGACTGCACTTCGTTTAGGTGCTGAAGAGGTTTATATTGTATACAGAAGATCCCGGAATGAACTGCCCGCCAGGCTTGAGGAGTTCGAAAATGCCGAAGAAGAGGGAGTGATCTTCCATTTTCTTACGCTGCCTGTAAAATTAATTGGAGATGAAGAGGGCTGGCTTAAAGAAATTGAATGCCTGAAAATGGAGCTTGGAGAACCGGATCAATCCGGGAGAAGAAAACCGGTTCCATTGGCAGGTTCAGAATTCAGAATGAGGATGGATGCTTGTATTGTTGCTATCGGTAACAGTCCTAATCCTATTATCCCCACTACAACTCCCAATCTGGAGGTTTCAAAAAAAGGTACCATTATCGTTGATGAAAATACAGGTAAAACCTCTATCGACCGCGTGTGGGCAGGGGGCGATATTGTTACCGGAGCTGCAACAGTGATTCTGGCGATGGGTGCCGGTCGTAAAGCTGCACGGTCGATGCACGCCTATTTAACCAATGGTATTGTTTCAACAGGAGGCTAAGTCCGGTCAAAAGGAAAGCATTATCAGAGCCGAACAAGTTGAGGCGGAAAATGACATTACAAGGTTATCCTGACTGATGGGATTTCTGTTGATATTTTGTGGCTTATGGCGCATCGACACAGAAAAAAATATCAGAGAAGCCAGATATGATGTTAACCAGACATGGTATTAAAGAAGTTGGCGGATTTATCTGCCAGCTTAATCCAATTAACCGATATCAATCCTTTTCGTCTTCACCCTTCTTTTGCAGTGTTTTCTTCAACACCTCACCAGTTGTGGAGAACTGAACTTCATACCTTTCCTTACCTTTTTTCAGGTCCATTTCATAAATAGTCCCTTTGTCGGGGGTTTCAACTTTGGCTACTTCAGAAGTCTTAAACCCGGCGAAGTTTTTGGCTACGGAGGCGGTAATTTCTTTGGGCAGCGCGGATTCTTTTATCTCAGTCTCCGTTTCTAACCACTTTCCTGTAGCGTCAAAGTTGGCTGACATCTCTACTCCCTTATCCTTGAAGTTGATCTCATAATCCTTCTTTTCCATCTCATATTTAATGTTGGTAGCAGCAGGAAACTTTTTGGCAAAGGCTTGTTTTACAGGAGCAGGTACTTTATCTGCGGTGATTTTCTGGGTAAATCCCCCAAAACTGATCAGCAAAATGGTGGTCAACAAAATTAAATTTTTCATTTTTTCAGATTTAAAATATTGAAAGTTAATAAATTACATCTTATTTCCACACTGAATATCTCCGGAGGGTAATACAAAAGATCAGGATCAGTTGAGGTGTAGTTATCAGCACCCGCAAAATGCAGAGGTTTAAGAATACGGAAAGCACCATGGTCATGGATCAAAGGTAGTTAAAATATTGGTCATGAGTAAAAACAGGCCGGAACATGGCAACAGGTTATCTTTTGGATTATTTAATGAGCTGTTATCAGTGCCGGTTCAGCTATTCTTTTTACTTTCGAAGGCTGAAATTCTGACAGCCATGGGGCTTAAAAGCCTTAAGATCTTGTATGATAATGGAATAAAACGATGGCTCAGTATATTGAAGGAAAAGTATTTAAAAAAGTTGATTTTTCGGAGCCCACCCCGGGGATAAAAGAATATGAAAAGTGCTCCTTTCAGGGTTGTAATTTTTCGTATGCCGTGTTGTCGAATATTACGTTTTCTGACTGTTCATTTAATGGTTGCGACTTTTCACTGGCGAAACTGTATAACACGGCTTTCAAACAGGTAACGTTTAAGGATTGTAAGTTGCTGGGATTACATTTTGAAGATTGCAGTAATTTTTTGTTTGGGGTCAGTTTTGAAGATTGTGTGGTTAACTTGTCCACTTTTTTCAGGAAAAGTTTAAAAAAGACGATGTTCAGGAACTGTAGCCTCAGGGAAGTGGATTTTACAGAATCAGACTTAAGCGCGGCCGTTTTTGAAAATTGTGACCTGGGAGGGGCTGTTTTCGAAAATTCAAATCTGGAGAAGACGGATTTCCGGACATCCTTTAACTATTCCATTGATCCCGAAAAGAATAGGGTAAGGAAAGCGAAGTTCTCAATATCAGGAATAACGGGACTGCTGGATAAATATGATATTGAGATTGACGGAATATAAGTAATAGTAACCGTTGTCAGGAAGAATAGATCAATGAAGGCATTCACCATAAAAGAACTTAAAGAAGAATTAACGAACTGTTCGTCTGCAGAACTGCTGGAGCTTTGTCTCCGCTTGTCGAAATTCAAAAAGGAGAACAAGGAACTATTAACCTACCTGTTGTTTGAATCATCGGATGAGGGGGCCTATATCGAAAGCGTAAAGAGGGAGATGGACGGGCAATTTGAGCAGATCAATACCACCACTTATTATTTTATAAAGAAGAGCGTTCGCAAAATATTACTCAATCTCAAGAAATGTATACGATTTTCAAACAGGAAAGAGACTGAGATAGAGCTACTTATGTATTTTTGTGCGAAACTGAAAGCCTTTACTCCATCCATACAACATAATAACAGACTCCGGAATATTTATAACGGGCAAATTGAGCTTATCAAAAAAAAGTTAACGGCTATGCATGAAGATTTACAACATGATTACCTGATGGAGCTGGAAGCAATTGACAAGTAAAGACAGAAAAAGAGTTGGTTAATTTCTGGCGGTATTTTGGGTGTGTGAAACAAAAGAACTCGTGTGTTCATTCATTTCCATGATCGTACCGGTAATGGCTTTCATGCTCTCGCTGACCTCCATGCTCAGTTTTTCTGCATCGTAAAATTGCGTGGAGGCACTATTAATTTTTATGTTGATCTGTTTAAAGAGCATCGCAATGGTTTCCAGATAAGGTTTGATCTTATCGGCTTCATTATGTGAATTCTCGGCTAATCGTTTTACCTCGCTGGCCACTACTGCAAAACCACGGCCATGCTCACCGGCCCGGGCAGCTTCAATGGCAGCATTCAGGGCAAGCAGATTGGTTTGCTTGGCAATGGTGCTGATGGTTTCTATTATCTTGGTGAATTCACCAAGCATATCGGATTTAGAATTTACAGATTCCAGCAATCCCAGGAATTCAGCATTTAATTTGTTGGTAAGTGTATGCATTTTATCAATAAACACACTTATGGTAAAACTCTGTGTATCAAGCTGTTCCGCTGTTACGGAAACATTACCCGCAAGTTCACCAACAATGGTGGCATTATAATAAAAGCAATTTTCTTTCTTGTTCAGTCCGTTATGAATGGCAGTTGCCATATGGTCGCAGGAATTATATCCACAGGAAGCACAATTCAAAAAATCTGATGGCTTGATTTTTTTCATGCTGAGATAAATACTCTGTCTTTCTCTTTCGGTAGGTTCAATAACTACATTATTTTCAGATAGATCCGAATATTCTCTTTTATATAGTTCAGGAGCCCAGTAATGGTCCAGTATGCGGTTTACCTTTTTCTTATTTGAGTACTGCTTTTGCGCCAGTTTATTACGTTTTTCAACGAAATATTCTATTTTATCGATGGGTTCCTCCAGGTTCAGCGTGCCAGGCCCGCCATTACATCCTTTATGACAATTCAGGCAATCGATCAGAACAGGCGCTCTTCCGTGAGAAATTTCTTCCGGTAAAGAAGTGAAATAATCATAAACATATTCTTTACCTTCAATTTTCCTGGAAATTTTAGCGATATCCGGAACCTCTCTTTCAGCAGTTCTCAAAAGGCCTCCGGGCAAAGAAAACAAAACAGCCCTTTCGGCAGGCGGGTTATCATAATCCGTTTCGGCATATTTATTCAGATCAATCTCGTTTTCATCGATAAATTGCTTCAGGGACCTGATAGTGACATTATAATCTCCGAGGCCAACTTCATCAAATTCTCGGCGCTTTGCCACACAGGGCGAGATGACGGCAATTTTATGCTGACGGTATTGCGGATAAAACTGTTTTATCATTTTCATCGTGTGCATCATCGGGCTATCAGCAGGGGCAAGATATTTAAGCAGGGACGGACGATAAATTTCAAGGTAGGTGACAATGGCCGGACAGGGTTGTGAAATGATGGCTCTTGGTTTATTGTCGTGTAAATGAGCAAGATATGATTTGATGGTAAGTTCGGCGCCAAAACTAACGTCAAAATTTGCCTCCACACCCATACTTTTCAGCAGGCCATTTATACGAAGATACTGTTCGGGAAAGTTGGATGCGATAGCCGGAGCCACTATAGCGATCATTTTTACCCCGTTTCCCAAGTTCTCGAGAAATGTCTCCGTATCGTCCAGGTAATAGCGGGCTTCGTGGGTACAAACTGCGATGCAGGCGCCACAGGCTATACACATATCATTGTTTACCTGCACATAATCACCGCTGCCGTTGTTACAGTATTTTATCGGGCAGGCAGCAATGCATTTATGGCAATTAACGCATTTTTCTTTATCGACTTCTAAAACATGACTTAATTTCATTTTAAACTGGTTTTATGAAGCGTCCACTAAATGAAGACATAAAAAAATATATTATGAATAACATATAATGTCACAACACATAAGCATTGAGATCAATATAATTCTGACTCGTAACTCTAACAAAGATGATATATTTTTTCCTGATAATCAAAATTATGTGAAAGGTATATTCAGCTGACAGGACCAAAAAGCATTTTCCGGTCACAATATCTTGTTGAACCTCACGTTTAACTTAAAATTCTCGCCTTATCGCAAGATCATCTACCCAGGAGGAATTTCTTTTTTCTATCATCACTTCAGGGTCTCCATATTGAATCCCTCCTTTCTGTAAGAAAAATTTATCGGATCACTAAACACTGCTTATTATGAGAGTGTCGGGCGTTCTATTCAGAATGGGGATTATCCTGCTGTTCTTACTTGAGTGTCAGCGGGTTGATAATGCCAATCTCCGGGTCCGCTGCCGGAGTAAGCCTGAAAAGACGATAACTCAGCCGATGGTACCTGAAAAGGAAAGGATCTTCATCCTTGTTGAAAAGAGCAGCTTTCATTTATCTGTTTACCGTTATGGGAAGCTTAACCGGACCTATGAGGCGGCTTTCGGGCAAAGCCGGGGATGTAAGGAGGCAGTAAAAGATAAGAAGACCCCCGAGGGTGATTACCGGATTTGTGAAAAAAAGAAAGGACCATTCAGCGGTAACACTTTCGGGGGTTATCCTGAATTTGCCGGGACCCGCTGGATGCTGATCAGCTACCCCAACTGCCAGGATGCCCTGAAAGGTTTACGGAGAAAGCTCATCAGCCAGCGACAGTAATGGGAGATAGCCAGCGCTGATGCTGCCGGTCTTTTGCCGCCCCAGGATACCCCGCTTGGTGGAGGCATAGGGATACATGGCTGGAACGGTGAGTGGGATGAAAGCGACAGGTACCTCACCTTCGGGTGTATCAGCCTTCATCAAAAAGATCTGGAAGAATTGTACGACCTTGTTGACACAGGGACCAGGATAAGGATAGTAAAATAATCGCTATGAACCTCTACTGTAAAATAACCGCGTTGTTGTTACTGTTGTCCTTTCCGGGTTTTATCCGGGGGGAAACTACGGACACCTTAAAGCATTTCCATCTTTCATTCGATAAGGGCAAATACGCCCTCAGGCTGGCTGATATCAGGCTGATCACACCAATGACAAGGTTGGTCAGGCTTAATCCCCTGGTGAAGGTGAAAATCATCTGTCCGCTTACCGACCCTGTCACGGATTCGGCCTCCTTCAGCCTGACACGTGAGAGGATAGACCATCTTAGAAACTTCCTGCTTTGCAGGGGTGTGGACAATAAAAACATTGTTGTTGAGAATGCTTCCGAAATTGACCGGATTTCTTATCAATTAATCAGTAAGACCATAAATAAGGAGGGCCTGGATATCATTGTTTCGGGGATAATGACCGTATTACCCGACCATCTGTCGACAGCCGAACTGGCTGCCATCGTCACCATGGTTGAAGACAATACGCTTGTTCATGGAGAGGAAGGCATCAAAATCCAGTTAAATGCAGGGTATTTTGCGCCCAACAGGATCAGGGATTACCGGATATACATCGATGCCCTGATTAATAATGAGGAAATAATGGCGAAAGGATACACAACGCTCACTGTTAATGATGATCTGATGGTTGCCGCCTGTATATTTGAGTTGAATATCAGTCCGCTGAAAGAATGCCTTCCCCTGATGAACAAACCTGATTCCATGATGGTATTGGTGCCGGTATCAACGATAGGGCTTGCTCCTGAGAATCTGGTCGTTGCAATAGCAGTGAAAAACAAGGATCGCAGAATGAAATGGAAGGAAACCCGTATCAGGTTGTCCGTATCTGAATATAACGGAATCCCTCATTATTTTTTCAGTGTTGGCCAGGCCGGGGCATACAGCCTTTTATACAGGCCATCAACCGCTTATGCTTCCATCAGGGTGAAAAAAATGCGGTCGTACCGGCTTGCAGTATACTATGATAACCGGAATTCGGTGTGTTTCCTTACAGCCAACAATGTGGAAGAGATCAGGGTCCCGGTTATCCCTTCCGACACTACGGCTACCCTGACCCTACAGGTGAGGGGTAAACAGGGAAGATGGTTCCATATAACGGATATACCCATCGCAGCGCTGAAATATAACCGGAGAAAACAGATCTACTCACTGGATCGTAATCTGCTTCAGACTGGACCGCTGCCTTTCAGCAGGAAAAAAGACATGAATGCTTTTGTCTCCAGGGAGAGATTCTAGGAGAAAACAATAAAATAATGCGGTAGTAATCATACCAATGAGAAAAAGCATAATAGCCGGATTTTGCTTCATCCTGCTGTCAGGCAGCATTCAGTCTCAGACCGACACGGTGAATGGCCCCTATAATCTTCATCATCCATATGCCGGTGTACGGAGAATATTGATAGAACTGTCGGATGACCAGTTACTTGCGCAGAAATTCGCCGGTCAGTACTGCCGGATGGTAGCATTTATCGCAGGACAACTGCTGAATGAGGAAGAAATGGTCCCGAAAGAGGATGATCCTGATTCGGTATCCATGAGAAAACAGCGGAATTTCCTGAATCGGATATGGAGCATCTATTCTACAGAACTTGACATCCAATATGGGTTCAACAATTTCTCCCATGATCTCTGGAAATGTTTAATCCCTGATGACATGCTGATGGATTGCGACAACTCCGCTTTTCTTGTTTATGATGTCGGCCGGAAACTTGGTTTCAATATAGAGCTGATACTCGTAAACGGACTCTCCATTTCGCACGCATTAGTGAAAACTCCTGATTATGAGTATGAAAGCACTGATGGTGCTTTTTACCGCTTGGGGTATGCTAAAAAAACGTATCAAACATTTCTTCATATAATCAATGATCCTGAAAAATTACAGTCTATTCCTGAGATGAACAAATCGCTCACTTATAGTGATTTAAGAGTTTTTGACAGGGCCATTTCCTCAGGTTTGAGAGCCATTTCCCTGGACCCTGATAATTCCCTGGCGCAATATTGTCTTGGCTTAGTCTATAAAAATGCCGGTCAGCTTGAAAAAGCCCGTAGACAGTTTTCTGAGGCAATCCGGGTGTCAGGAGGTAAATATGCTGCTGCTGAACGAGAGCTGGAAAAAATCAAGCTGGTGGCTGCGATACAGCACTAATGGACCGACTCTTGGGTTTGCCAGTGGGGGTAAGCATCAATCACCCGGTTTATTATCATAAGGCAGTTGTAAATATAAGAATAATGCTTACATTTACAGGATAAGTGATCTATTATCCGGTTATCTTTCTTAATGCTAAATACTATGAAGTCCAGGTTAACGATGTTTCTACTGTTAACATTACTGATAACTCAGAACCTCAGGGCCCAATGGGTTCAGACCAACGGACCAGAAGGAGGAAGGGTTAACTGCATCACCAGGGTCGGCAGCGATATCTGGGCCGGGACATACGGAGGTATATTTATTTCTCAGGATGAGGGACTTACCTGGCAGAAATCTCCACTTTACGATAATGTCTTTGTTGGGGAAATCTTTTCTTCAGGGGATACCCTGGTGGTCCGTTATGCCCTGCCGGATACTGATTACGTTGAGTACGGCTTTTTACATGAAGCAGCCAGCAGTTTTAACGGGGGAATCACCTGGAATTCAGCGGTATATTTAAGTGCTGATACCGGAACAGGGACATACAATTTTCAACGTTGTCAATCGGGTCTGTTGCTTAACAGCAATCATTTTGTTTGTTATATCTCAGACGATATGGGATTAAGCTGGCATTCTCCCGGATTTCCTTCAGGCATTAACAATGGTGGCGTGATTTCAGATCTCCACAGATTACTGCTCGTGAGTGCGTTCGATTTCGATTCTGTGCTTTTATTTCTTTCTGGCGATCTTGGACAGACCTGGCAGGCATTGGGTGTAACCGGAGATGCAAGAGGATGGTTTATTTCAGATTCCCTGATATTATACATTACGTATGATTCTCTGATTATCCGTTCCGATGACCTGGGAAACACCTGGGATACCATTTTGTGTCCACCGATTCCGTATTTAGCTTTTTTCATGACTGTCGGGGATTCAATTTTTGGGTATAATTATTATAATGCATTGATTTACAGTGCGGATCAGGGGTTAACCTGGCAAACCGGTTTATTGCCGCCTGATTTTTTCTGGACTTCGCTGGAATTAAATAACGGAGATATCCTGCATTCAGAGGGTTTCCAGCTAAGCCGATATATCCCTTCGCTGGGGATATCCATACCCGCCAATTCCGGATTGAAATGCCGCAAGGTGAATTGTATCAGGAATTTCAATGATTTTCTGTTTTGTTCCACTGCTGAAGGAATTTTCAGAAGTGCCGATGCAGGGCAGACCTGGCTGAAGGTTTATCAGTTACCTTATCCCGACACCTTTATTGATAATTCTATTTTTGATATTGAAGCTACCCATGATACGATATTTTGGGTGAATCCGGGCAATTTCGGCCGGAGTTTCGACAACGGGCTGACCTGGCAGACAACCGTATTACCAGCCCTGTCTAACGATCATTTCATAACTTCCATAGAAATGAAAGGCAGCCGGATCTATCTGTCGGCCAATACGTTGTGGCAAAGCGACGACTGGGGGCAGACCTGGCAGAATATGCCCGGCTTGCCTTATATTACCACACCCGGACCGGGTAATTTTTCACAGACAGGTTATCTTAAGCTACATAAGAACAAGCTTTTCGCCATATCAAGATCTGGCTATATTTTTTATTATGATGAATTGGCAGGACAGTGGATTTACTCCTTTAATATTTTGTCGGACCAGTTGTTATACGATAATGTGCTTTTCTCCCTTGATAGCACATTGATTGCAACAGGGGAGCAGGCCTTGTGTTATTCTCAGGATACAGGGAATACCTGGGTAATACCAGCGGGGAACGGGCTTCCTACCGGGGCCATGGCTCCGGTTTATCCGGAGAGTATGACATCGTTTCAGGGGTTGTGGATTGGATGCAATCCCTACACAGGAATTTATTGCACCAGCGATTACGGGAATAACTGGTCATTGTACCAGGGAGGTGTCTCCAATCTCAAGGCCAGGAATCTTACGGAGATGAATGGCATACTTTACTGCGGATCGCTCAACAGCAGTGTCTGGCGGTATAATGGCAGCCTGTTCAGCATCAGTGGCCGGGTATTCAGGGATGATAACAACAATGGGTTGTTTGACCCCGGAGAGGAAGGGATCTCCAATATCTCAATACTTTCAGATGCCACTGGTGATACCCTCAGACCCGTTTTTCCGGTTGGCGGGGTGTCAGTTACCCCGGACCATTATATCACCAATGCGGGGGGTCTGAATCAGGATTTCGCTGCAGTCCCGGTACCGGGAATCAGGGATCTCAGTATTGATCTTACGAATATCAATGTTTTCAGACCCGGATTCAATACGCTGATTAACCTCCATGTGATGAACAAAGGTTCTGTGGTACAGACTCCTGTGGTCACATTGGTAAAAGACGCTGACCTGTTGTATCAGAGTGCCACACCTGTGCCAAACTCGGTCAATGGTGATACCCTAACCTGGCAGTTGGACAGTCTCCATTTCCTCGGGAATTTCAACATCCAACTTGATGTAATAACATCCCTTTCAATTTCTTATAACGATACGCTGATTTGTTCAGCTACTGTATTCCCACTTATAGGTGATACCAACCCTTCAGATAACCATTCAACACTCATCAAAAATGCGGTCGGGTCCTATGATCCTAATGATAAAACATGTGAACAAGGGAGCTTTTTATCCCCCATTAATCTTAGTCATGGAAAGGAGTTACCCTATACTATCCGTTTTCAGAACCTGGGCAATTTTCCTACCGATTTTGTTCATATTATTGACACACTTAGTCCTTACCTTGACTGGGGCAGTTTCCGGTTGATCTCCTCCAGCCATCCTGTTCAGTTGCAATGGCTTGACCGGGGGGTTGTTGAATTCATTTTCGACCCGCTGGTTCTTCAGCCTGCCGGTATGAATGAAATGGCAAGCATTGGTTTTGTTAAATATGCCATAAAAGGTCGTAAGGAAATCCTGGTGGGTACCTGGATCACCAACCAGGCGCATATTTATTTTGATTTAAACCTTCCTGTTCAGACCAACAAAACATTTACCCTGGTGGCAGAAGCCATCCTGTCAATCGATAGAAATCCCGGTCAACCGGATGATCCTGTGAGAATCCGAATTTTTCCGAACCCGGCTAATAATGAGTTAACGGTTCATGTTGAAGGAAATATGACGGAATCTCTCAACGTGGTTATTTTTGACATTGCCGGAAGAAAATTGTTGCAAATACCTGTAAATCAAGAAAATACTATAATTCCCGTTACGGCTATTTCAGCTGGTTTTTATTTCGGGAGCCTGGTTTCCGGTAAAGGGAGAAAAATTGGTTCTTTCAAATTTATTGTTAACCATTAAATTTGCCTCCTTTTCTCTTCATAATCAGATGTAAAAATGACAAAAAAGATCAATAGCCGATATTTGTTGTTGAGTTTCCTGGCTCTGGGAATCCTGCTTCAATCCTGCAATGTAGCCTATCATCCTGCTCAGCAGAATGTTCCGTTGATCAGTGATAAGACGGAAGGGACAGCTAGTTTCAGCGGTTCCAATATACAGGGGGCCGGTGCCCTGGGAGGATCAACTGCCCTGATGTGCAATTTCCAGTATTCGGCTTTCTTATCCGGTTTATCGGATGATAATGAAGGCGTTTTTAACAAGCCTCCCAGCCAGTGGAACCTGGAGGTTGCCCCGGGGATTTACAAAACACTGGCACCAAAGGTTGTTTTCGAGTTTTACGGAGGTGCAGGGATAGGAGGGTCCAACGTATACGGTGAATCCAGCCTGGAGCGTTACCATGCCAACCATTACCGTCTTTTCCTCCAGCCGGATATAGGGTATAAAGGGGATAAATGGGAAGTAGCCTTTAGCACCCGTCTGTTACGGCTGCAATTCTTTAATGAAAGGATCCATAACCTTGATACAGACTGGCTGAAAGACAACGATGTTTATCACCTTGACCGGTACTGGTACTTTTTCGCTGAACCTGCCCTGACTATCAGGATGAAGCTCAAAGGGGGTGCATTTGCTTTTTCACAGTTTATCTATTCGGAAATGATGAACCGCGATCCGCTGAGCCGGTCGAAGGCTACGCTGATTGTGGGATTTTGCGGAAGGTTTTAATAGTATGGTGGTAACCAGCAAGATGTCAACGTTTTACCTGTGTAATACCAGGGAAAACTTGTGGGATTTACTTATTACCTTAAAATTTTCCGACTGAGCATTTTGTCACCGGCTGTGACTTGCAGCATATAGATACCGTGAGACAAGTTGTTTAATAACAGTGTTTTAACTCCATTTTTCATTCTTCCATAGTCGATATGGAGAATGACTCTTCCTGTCATATCCATAACCATGGCGGAAACCGTTTCTTCTGAAGAAAGATTGAAGGTCAGTTGAGCGGCAGCGCTGGACTGACTATAGTTCAACCCTAAGGGTGAATCTTCGGTTTGTGCAGGAATTCCTACTCCCGAATAAACCATTTCAAAATCATCGACAAAAAGGGTAGTGCCGGCAGTGCCATTGATACTGGCAGAGGATAAGGCCGCAATAATAAGGGTATCGGGGTTGTCAGCCGTAAAGAAATCGACAGGGCATTCGAGAAGTGTCCACTGGGACTGGGCTACAAAGATCAGCGCACCAGCCATGCCAATGGTATCGGCGTTTCCTGTTGAGTCGTTGTGTTTTTTGAAAATAGCCCCGATCAGGCAGGTATCTCCACCCGCTGGTGTGAATTTAAAATACACTTTCATTGAGGTCGGACGCCCGGAAAAGGGAGTTCCCCCGGTGAGTGTATATTCGAGGGTGGAAAGATTAATAGTAAATATTCCCAGGGTTACCAGGCCGGGAATGCTCAGTCCGAGCAGGCTTTTGGTTTCCAGCCGGGCGCACCATTGCCCGGTATGCGCGTTTCCGGCTTTTGTGACGGTTGAGAAACCCACTATGGGAATAGCAGCTGTTTCGGTATTGGGTGTATCCCAGAATTCAGGGTTAACATAGTTGGAAGAGGTGATCCAGTTTTCAAATCCGCTGTTGGGTGGCTGCAACTGGGCGAAAACAGAGCTCCCTGTTGCAAGAAGAATCAAGACCACCAGAGGGAGTATGTATCTTTGCATGTTAATGGATTTTTCAGTTAACAATCCTGTGGCTGTTAGATTTGGTATATGATAGTTGTCAATCAATCCGCAAATAAACACAAATTACGGCACATTTGCATAGTTAAATCAGGGATAACAACCAATAAATATCTAAACTTCATGATGTTCGGCGGATCACACCTTTATCCCCGGCTTATTGAGATCACTTAAGGTAAGATGTTAATCAAAATCAATGCTCAACTGGGGTGTAACGAGCCTTTGGTTAAAGAGTTCCATATATCCGTCTCCTAATGGATAGCTGGATTTAATTGAATTAATGACTGACCTCAGTTTAGTAAAATAGGATTGATCAACGTGTTTCGCCTGAAACAGAGGAATAAATACGTTATATTTTTCCGGGAATTCCTTTTTGAAAAAAGAAAGGAAATGAGTCCTTGTCCTTCCACTTAGATGCAGTGGATATTCTACAGTATAATCTGCTTTTGACTCAACGGAGCGAGCGAAAAGCTGATGAAAACTCTCCGCTGAATCGGTGATCAAAGGGATGACAGGCATGATATGAACACCTGTGGAAGCCCTGGTATTCTCCTTAATATTCTTCAGAAAACTGAATCTTTCAACGGGAGTGGAAGCACCGGGTTCAATTCTCCGGGCCAGGGATTCATTATCTGTAATAATTGTAGAGGCAACATTCACAAAAGTCAGGCGGGACAGGCGGTCGATGAGTTCCATATCGCGCAGGATGAGGCTTGATTTAGAGGAAATAACCACCGGACTCCTGTGACGGATCAGGGTTTTCCATATTTCCGGCATCAGTTGGTGATCCTTCTCTGCCGGCTGGTAAGCGTCGGTTACCCCTCCCAGGTTGATCAGCTTTCCCTGCCAGTATGGCCTTGAAAGTTCTTTGTCCAGCACTGCTGCAATATTGGTTTTGACTTTTATCTCCGAAAAGAAATGAAAATCTTTTTTATTCTGATAGGTTTCGGTATACTGGGCAAAGCAGTAATGGCATCCGTGAGCACAGCCAATGAAGGGGTTTACATTGCCATCATGGGGAAAGGTATCAGGAATCTTTCGAAGGGCTGATCTGGCGGTGGTCGGAACAACCCGGACAGAGCCCGGGCCCTGTTCATCAGTTAGTGAAAGGGAAACCATTTTTGCTTGTCAGAATGGGCAAAAATGCAATTTTTTCTTTGTTAAAGAGGGACAATTTGAAATAAGCTTTCAAAAATTTGATAGGATACATTGGAAGTCATTGTTGTCTAAACAGATATAAACCTTAATTTTACCCACCCAAAAACCAATAAAAGTTATGATTCCCAAAGAAGTTTATGTTAGAAGACGACAACAACTGAAGAAGGAACTGGGTTCCGGGCTGGCATTGTTTCCCGGTAACCAGGAAGTCAGTTACAACTACCCTGCCAACACTTACAGTTACCGGCAAGACAGTCATTTCCTTTATTTTTTCGGTCTGACCCATCCCGGATTTGCCGGTATTATTGATGTTGATGAAGACAAGGATATTGTTTTCGGCAATGATGTTGATATTGAAGACATTATCTGGATGGGATCCCAACCCAGTGTGGCCGACCAGGCTGCATCTACGGGAATAACAACCATAGCCCCATACGCAGCACTAACCGGTGTTTTAGCTTCGGCACTAAACAAAGGACGCAAGATCCATTTCCTGCCTCCTTACCGTGGAGAAACCCAGATAGAACTCTCACAATGGCTTGGTATTCCTGTTGGTGAGCTCAGGGGTAAAGCCTCTGTTGAGTTGATCAGGGCTGTTGTCAGATTAAAAGAGATTAAAGACGATTACGAGATTGCAGAAATGGAGAAGGCAACCGACATCGCCTGCCTGATGCACACCACAGGGATGAAGATGTGTTTGCCGGGAATAAAAGAACAGGAAATTGCAGGAACAATGGAAGGCATCGCCCTCGCATTGGCAGGCCCGGTCTCTTTTCCCATTATTCTGAGTATGGACGGACAAACATTGCATAATCACTATCACGGAAACATACTGAAGGAAGGGCGGATGGTGGTGATTGATGCCGGTTGTGAGACACTGACGGGTTATTCCAGTGACATTACCCGAACAGTGCCGGTGGGCGGAAGATTTAACAGCAGGCAGAAAGAGGTTTACGAGGCAGTGCTTATGGCCAATATGGAGGTGATTAAAAAGCTTAAGCCCGGCATCCGGTATTTTGATATGCATATGCTGGCTGCAAGGACCCTTACCACGGCCTTAAAAGAGATCGGTCTGATGAAAGGCGATGTGGATGAGGCCGTTGCCGCCGGTGCACACACGCTTTTCCTGCCGCACGGGCTCGGGCATATGCTGGGAATGGATGTTCATGACATGGAAGGCATTGGGGAAAATTATGTGGGATACGATGAGACCATCCAGCGCGCTTCGGCTTTTGGTACTGCCTATCTCAGGCTGGCCAGGGAGCTGAAAACAGGTTTTACCCTTACCGTAGAGCCCGGTTGTTATTTTATCCCGGCCCTGATTGATCAGTTCAGAAGCGAAGGAAAATTCACTGATTTCATCAATTATGACAAAGTTGAATCGTATAAGGATTTCGGTGGTATCCGGATCGAAGATGATGTGCTTATCACGGCTGATGGTCACAAAGTGCTGGGAAAGCCCATTCCCAAGACGATTGCCGAAATTGAAAAAACCATGACAGAGGCCAGGGAGTGGATTAAAATGCCCGGAATCATCTGACAACCGGGTATTCATTCGGGAATTCTTGTATTTAGATGAAAAGACCTTTTATCTTATTGATTGTCTTCTTATTACCTTTCTTTTTGGTTGGAAAAGATAATCCGCCCCAGGAAAGGAATTTCCGGCTTTTCCATTTTTCCGCCGATTTATATCTTAATCCCGTGACGCAGCTGCTTCAGGGAAGTGTAACCTTTGACATTTCGATGATCAGAACACAAACAGACTCCCTTGTTTTTTACACCCCCGGAATAAATATAAGTGCTGTAAGCCTGAAATCCTATACCGGTAAAGAAGCTTTCAAACCGATCAGGTTTCAACAGGTTAAGGACAATTTGATCCTGTATCCTGAGAGAGAAATACCCTTTACAGTTTTGCAGGAGCCCCAGATTACCCTGAAAATTGACTATTCCGCTACCTCATCCAGGGAACTTCATTTTGTCGGGTGGGACGATAAAACCGGCCGTATGCGAAAGCAGGTATGGGCGCATCGTCCCTTCGGATGGATCCCTTACACCGACCAGATGACCACCCAGGATATCCGCATTACTTTTAACAGGAATTACCTTGTTGTTAGTAACGGAGAACGGATCAGTAAAACAGTATCGGGAGATACTGCCTTCACCTGGCACTACCGGCTTGATAAGCCTCATCCCTTTTATTCCGTTTGTCTGGTTGCCGGCGATTATGCGTATAAAAACCTGAAAACCAGCAGGGGTGTTCCCCTGGAATTGTGGTATTATCCCGATATGGCTGATCGCTTCGAAACGACTTACCGCTTACAGGAGGAAATGTTTGATTTTTTTGAATGGGAGACAGGGTTTCCGTATCCGTATGCGCTTTACCGCAATCTGCCGGTTGCCGATTACCTGTACGGAGCCATGGAAACCACCACCAGTACCGTTTATGCTGATTTTATGCTGGTTGATCCGAGAGGTTTTCTGGGAAGGAATTTCATTAATACAAATGCCCATGAGCTGGCTCACCAGTGGTTCGGGAATTGCATCAACGACAAGACAGTTAACGATCTCTGGCTGACTGAAAGTTTCGCCACTTATTATGCAAAGATTTTCGAGAGGAAGTACATGGGTGAGGAACAGTATGAATATCAGCGGGATACGGAACGTCAGAAAGCCATGAAGATCGCTGAAACCAACAACTACCCCCTGGGAAGCGGGAAGGCAGGGTCTGAACGATGGTACCAAAAGGGTTCACTTGTAATGGATATGCTTAGGGATGTTATTGGTAATGAGGCGTTTATGGCAGCAATTCAGTACTATTTACAGCATCAGGCTTATGGTGAGGCTGAATCCAATGATTTTCTGAAGGCCATTTACAATACTTCAGGTCAAGCACTGGACTGGTTTTTTGATGACTGGATATACGGAGGCGGGGAACCTGAGTACAAGATCAGCTGGAAAAATGTTAAAAATGCAGATAACCAGTTGATTACGCAGGTTACCGTGGAACAGGTTCAACTGGTGAACAGCACTTCCGGGCTGTTCAGAATACCCGTCACCATTGAAACATATGATCCTGATCATCAATGTGTTCCGAAAACAATATGGATCGAAAAACCCGTTACGGTGGTGGAGATACCAGTCAGCAAACTGACTTCTTTTGTCGTATTTGATGCCGGAAACCGGATATTAAAGAAGATGCAGTTCACCCGCCAGTTTGATGAACTGGCCTCCCAGGCTGAGTTTGCGCATCATATGGCCGACAGACTGGAAGCGGTCAGGTCCCTGCAAAACTTTCCTGTTTCACAGAAAAGAGAGGTGTTGACAAGGATTTTCAAAAAGGATAGCTTTCACCTTATCCGAACAGAAATCGTGAATCAGCTGGCCGTCGATTCCCTGTCATACGGATTGATGAAGAAGGCTATGCATGACCCCCAGGTATTGGTAAGGAAAGCCGTTACAGATTATATTACAATAATACCCGTTCCGTTGCAGGCTGAATATGAAACCCTGCTGAAGGATTCTGCCTATTTTATTGTTGAGTCCGCTCTTGTTAATCTCTGCAACACAAACAGGGACAACAGTTTAGTGATAGAAAAATACCTGGCGCTGACTTCCCGTGAAACCGGGTGGAGGGGAAGGAACATACGCGTTGCCTGGCTGGGTATTGCCGCTTATATTCATCCTGAAAAGAAGGAATACCTTGAAGAGTTGATCGACTATGCCGGTCCTTCCTTCGATTTTGAAACCCGGACCAATGCACTGAATGAGCTGAAAAAGCTGGATTACCTGGATGAAAAGTCGGCCGGCTACTTGTTAGCAGCGGCTGCTTACTGGAATTATAAACTGTCGGGCCCGGCTAAAGAGCTGGTTACCTATTTTCAACAGCAAAAGAGGTACATACCCTTGCTGGAGAAAACAGGAAAGTAAACTGCAACTGTCAGTGCCTTGTTGTTTAGAACCGCCTACTTACGCTAAGGTACAGCTGGTTATAGCGATATTGTTTTTCAAAAGTTCCTTCCGCAAAAAGTGAAAGCGAAAGCTTTTTCACTATCCTCCAGGTCAGGTTGAGTTCTCCCATATGTTGGGGTAGATTTTCTTCCGAGAAGAAGTAATGGTAATCGACATAGCGGTAGGCTACTTCTGAAAATAGTTTTCCTGCGATCAAATCCTTTGAAAATCCGAGACTGTAAATGTTCCCTTTTAAATAGCTTGTTTCCAGCAATGTAGCTGACAAAGTAGCAGATACATTGATCCCTGGTAGTTGGTTACAGGTCAGGAAGGCGTAAAGATTTTTGGATGGTTTCGGGTCATTTTTCTGTGTCCGGTAACCGGTGGTGGCACCCAGTGAAATTTTCCTGAAAGGCTGATAGTTGAACTGGAACATGTATCCCTGCTGGTTAATGGTCTCTAAAAGCCTTTCGACCAATGTTTTATACGATTCGTAGTAGATGATGTTTTCCCTGGCACTGTATGAGGTTGACAGGGATAGTTGGTTACTGACTTTGTATCGCAGCGAGAGGTATGTATTGGTAAGGCGTGGGCTGTTATCCTGTTTTTCAGCCACTTTTTTATAGAGGTCGACTTCTATTGAACCAAAAAAGTACAAGTTGCGGACCAGGGAGTTTGAATGCTGGAAATAGCTGAACCTACGGTCGGTTTTTCCCGAATTCTGCTGTTCGACCAGGGCAAGGGTGCTTTGCATCGAACGGTTTTTAAAGGTATAATCATGACCGATATAACCGCCGAACTGCATCAGTTTAGTATTAACACTATAGTCGTTCAGATCGGGCCGGAACCCGGTGATAATGCCGGTAGTGATGGAGTTGCTCCTGAACTCCAGCTGCAATCCGTCGATGGCACCGGCATTGGACATCCTGGGGTTTATTTTCCGGCCAAACCATAACAGCAGGTTCGGAGAAAAGACATAGTTCAGAGCCAGGCTGTATATCTTTAACCCGTTGAAAATGTTGCTTTTAACCTGTTCCCATTGTTTATCACTGTGAACAAAACAAATGTAGCTTTCGGCTGATAGTTTAGAGTTACCCAGATTTTTTGCCTCAAGTGCCAGCGTATACCGCATTCGTTGGTAATTTCCGGCAGGAGTATTGGACAGGTTAGAATAGGAGCCGATGGAAAGCCTGCCCGTCACCCTTTGTTGGAGCGGGCCCTGAATGGTTTTTTCCTGTTTTTCCTGACTTCTTTTTTCAACTTGGGTGGGCGGTTTCTGGTCATTGGCAGAGGTTGAGGGTGTGGCTTTTTCTTCCTGTTTAGCTTCAGGTTTCACTTTAGCAACGATCCGGTCTGAAACTGCCGGTTTTACCAAGGATAAGGGCAAACAAACGCAAGAAGTGGAAGAAAGTTCCCTGATCACCAGGGAAGGCAGCAGTTTGTCTCCCTGCTTCACATATAAGGTGTCACCTGCAGTCAGATTTTCTGTTGAGGAGAATTTCACATATACATTTTGCGGAGTTACATACGATACGGTTCCCTCAAGGATTCCCGGCAAGGGTTGGGCATGAAGACAAATTCCGGCAAAAATAGATAATAAAAAAAGAAATAAGATTCTCATTACCAGTTTATTAGTGTTTCTTGGGATGGGTTATTCCTTCTTTAACATGTTGGTGACAGGAATAACAGGCATCGCTGTTATAGGAATACCCGCTGACCCCGTCATGGGAATTATTGGTTTCTGACTGGGTATGGCAGGTAATGCAGGTAAACACACTGTAATCGCTGGTGTTGGGATGGCAGTCGGCGCATGTGTTCCAGTGACCCTGGTGTTTGCCTGAATAAATGTTGAAATAAAGACCGTCGTGGTTAAAGGTTGCCGGAGTCCATGAGCTTTGGGAGTGACAGGTGGCACAGTCGGTTGGGAACTGGGCAGCTGCATGGTTTGGGTTGGAGGTCTGGTTATAATCGTTTTGGTGGCATCCTACACAGGTAACCGGGGTTCCGGAACAACCGTTGGGGTGGCATTTGTTACAGGTCAGGGTTGTATGAGTTCCGGAAAGCATATAACCGGTGGTGCTATGGTCGAAAGTGGCGGGCTGCCAGCCGGGATTGGTGGTATGACAGCTGGCACAGTTTTGAGAGATATTGCAGTTGGGGTGATTAGGGTTGGTTGTGGCATTGTAGTTTGGCAGGTGGCAGCCCAAACAGGTGCTGGGTGTGCCCGGACAACCGTTTGGATGGCATTTGTTGCAGGTAACCGTTGTGTGGGCCCCGGTCAATGGGAAAGGTGTCGTATTATGATCGTACAAAGCAGGTTGCCAGCCTGGGTTGGTTGTGTGACACTGGGAACAGTTTGTCAGGAAATTGCAACCGGCATGATTAGGGCTGGTTGTTGCATCATAGTTTGGTTTATGACAGGAATAACAGTCCTTTGAAATGTGGAAACTGCCATTCGGATGACATTTGGCACATTCCACATTGGCGTGACCCAGGGTAAGCGGGAAGAAGTTATGGTTAAAACCGCCGGCTCCCCAGTCGAAGGCAGTGATCTTATGACATTCCTGGCAATTAGTGGAAAAGTCGGCCGTAGTATGATTCGGATTGGTTGTTGATACATAATTTGCCTTATGGCAATCATAACACTCCACTCCAAGAGGTTCGAAGTTGAGCAGTGATCCGGATTTATGGCAACTGAAGCAATTGGCAGTCGCATGCGGGCCTGCCAGCGGGAAACGGCTTTGCCGGTGGATTTGGGTGACATTGGTTACCAGCCATGAGTCGGGCGTATGGCAGCGGGAACAGTTGAGCCGGACCGATTGGTTATGGAAATCGGTATGACAGTCGGAACATTCGGTTTTGGCCTCGGAAAAAACCAGCGTAGGGTGGCATTGTTTACATCGGGTTTCCCGGTGCTGTCCTTTAAGCGGAAAGGCAGTGGTATTATGGTTAAAGATAATCGTTTTCTGGTTTACTTCCCAACTCGTGGAGTTGTGACAGAGCATGCAGTTAAGCTTAAAATCGCTGCCATGAGGGGAAGGCCTGCTTAGGGTTAACGACATAGTAACCACCGCCAACCCTACCAATATTAAGAATGACAGTTTTCGCATCTGGTGTTTTTAATTTTATAAAGCACATATGTATTCTGCTGATTTTCAACCTTTTTATGACATTTTTCACAAGTCACCCCGGCATGTTTCCCGTCAAGTTTGAAAGATGTTTTGTTATGGTCAAATATACTTATTTTCCAGCTTTCATATACATGACATCTTTCACAGCTTGTCTGACCGTTGATTTCGAATTGTTTGTAATGGATATCGGTATGACAACCGGTACAATTTGGAGAGATCTCTGAAAACCGCTGGGTTACAATACCGTTGTTATCCTTGGGAAAATGACAGCTACGGCAGCTTTGACGGCTGTGTACCCCCGAAAGATTGAAGCCGGTAGAAGAATGATCGAACTTCACTTTATTCCATCTTTCTGAATTATGACAAGCATCACAAGTGTTTTCGGGAAAATATTTTTTGTTGATATGGTTTTCGTGTATGTTGATATGGCAATCGCTGCAAACTGTCCCGATCTGCCTGAAGCTCCATTTCTCCTGTTTTTTATGACAGGCTGTACATGGAGTGGCAAGATGAGAACCGTTTAAAGGGAATTTACTGCGATTATGCTCTTCAATAGTGTAGGATGAGCCTTGGAACCCATTGTTATTGTGACAGTTGGAACAATCGGTTACCACTCCTTCCCTGGTAAACTGCGCATTATGATAATCCTTGTGACAATTATCGCAGCGAACATGTTTTAGCGGGTTGGTATATGCTGTTTTATGACAGGCAGTACATTTTACCGACTGGTGTTTTCCCTGAAGGGCAAAGGAGGTTTTGTTATGGTCGAAATTATTCGATTGTTTCAGGGAATGGAAAGAAACTTCGGTGTGACAATCGCTGCAATTTTGCCCAAACCGGTTTTGGTGAACATCTTTATGACAGTTGGAGCAGCTGTTAAAGGGAATCCCCGTAAATGTCCGTATCTTTTTTTCTCCCGTTGTTTCAGCTTTATGGCATTTAACACATTCAACTTTCTGATGCTGCCCTTTCAGCTGGAATCTGGCTTTATCATGATTGAAGCCGGTAGCCGGTTTAAATGATTCATTACCGTGACAGTCGCTGCAATTGGCCGGTAAGGTTTTCAGGTGATAATCGGCATGGCAGGTAAGGCAGGTAGTGTTTAGACCGAGAAAGGTGAATTTTTTCTTTTTAATTTCCTGCTTACCAATAAATTCGGCCTTATGGCAGTCTTTACATTGGTTTTGTGCATGCATACCGGTTAATATAAATCCGGTGAGATTGTGGTCAAAGTTGGTTTGATCGAATTTAACCAGCTTAAAATTAACCCCATGATGTTCGTTGTGGCAGGTGATGCATTCTTTTCCGCGGATTGCCGAAGAGGCGTGATATCCTTTTTGTACATCCGTCCTTGCCTTGAGTTCGCTATGGCAGGCCAGGCATTTCCCGTTAGAAACCTTATTCCCGATATCATGGCAGTTGGTGCAGTTTGACAAGCCTTCGAGCTGGGTATGAAAACTGCTTAAAGGGCCTGGAGAAATCTGGGCAGGGCAGTTAAGTATCAACCCCGGGAATAAGAGAAAAAGAAAGATTAATGTATTGAATTTCATAATGATATGGGCTGAAAACCATGTTAATGTTTCAAAATCGCTTCTCCAAATTTAGTGGTAATCTGTATTCCGATCTTTTGTAGAAACTGGGTTGGGAGTTCACCTCCGGCAAAAATGTATACAAGGTCATTGGGAATGGTCTGCCGGGATTGGTCGGAAGCGGAGGCAATAACGACGTTTTTATCAGCGATCTCCACCAGCTCTGAGTTGAAGCGGACCTCTAGTTTTCCGTCATTCATAGCCTGGGTGATGGCTTCGTTGTTTTTTGGTTTGATCCGGCTAAAGGCGTCGTTCCGGTATGAAAGGATGACCTGGTTATGGTCGGCCAGCAGCAGGGCTGATTCCACGGCAGCATCACCGCCACCCACCACCACAATCTTTGTTCCTTTAATTTCTTCCGGTTCAAGAAGACGGTAAGCCACTTTTTCGAGCGATTCGCCCGGTATTCCAAGTTTTCGGGGGCTACCCCGCCGACCGATAGCCAACAGGACCGTTTTTGCCTTATGGTTTTCACCCTGAAGGGTTTCCACTTTAAAATGCCCGCTATGTTTTGTAATAGATTCGATTTTAGTATTTTCCCTGATGGTAATGTCATTTTTTTGCAGTACCTCTTTCCATAATTCCAGCAGTTCTGACTTGCTGGTTTCCAGGAGTTTGACCTTTCCGTAAAGGGGTAGGTTCATGGCCGAGGTCATCACGATTTTCGACCGGGGAAAGGTAAATACCGTTCCACCCAGGGTATCCTGTTCGAAGACGATAAAACGAAGGTTATGTTTCTTTGCCGTAAGGGACGCGGCAATTCCTGCAGGTCCTGCCCCTACAATGATCAGGTCTAGGGTCTCGGGATCTTTGTTATTATCCTTCAACACTTTAGTTATATAATCTACTACCTGCTGGCCCTGACTTACCGAGTTTTTGATCAGGCCCATCCCACCCAGTTCTCCTGCTATAAAAATACCAGGTACATTGGTTTCAAAGTTATCCCTGATATCTGGCAGGTCGACACCCCTTTTTTCAGTACCGATGTAAAGAGTAATTGCCTTGGTTGGGCAGGCATGAAAGCAGGCTCCGTGACCGATACAGCGGGAAGCATTGATGGTAGTGGCTTTTCCGTTCCGTATTCCCAGGATGTCTTTTTCAGGGCAGGCAGCAATACAGGCACCGGTTTTTATACACTTGTTTTCGTCCACCACGGGGTGTAATGATACCGGCTCATACAAACCCTGTTCCCTGGCCTTCAGAATTTTTTCCTCGACAATTTTAGAGTTACGTTTTTGTTTCCAAAGATAAAACCAGATGGCCAGCAGGCATAATAATGCAGCCAATGAGTAAACAATGACTTTTTCAAGAAGTAATTCCATCTTTTAAAATATCCATTTGTAACCAAAGGTAATGGTTACAGCAACATGAATGATCATAATGATCAACATCACAAAGGCAAAGGGCAGATGAGCCACATGCCAGTATCTGAACAGGTTTTGCATGGATACCAAACGGTCGATCCTGCGATTCAGTGAAATATCATTTTTCACCAGGCGAAGGATCATACGGTTTTCATGGCGGGTAAGGGTGTTATTCCTGAGGATGGATTTCACCTTAACTATGGTTTTTCTGTCTTCAAAGTATTTTTTTAAGTATCCGGTTATCAGATTGTTATGGTACTTTCCTGCCTTTTTTCCGGATGAATCAAGGATTATCGTAATGTTTTCTTCAGGAAGGTGGTAGGAGGTTCTCAGGGTTTCTCCGATATCTGATTTCATATTTCTTATCTCACTGAGGCTGAGTTCCCGTCCTTCAATGGTTCTGGGGATCTGGAGGTAGATAAACCTGCCGATCACTCCGCTCAGAAATACGGCCACCATGCTCCAGAAACTGACAGCCACCAGTCCGCCAAACTTGAAGGAAGTATGGAAGAGAACCAGGATCGGGCCGAGTGTACAGAGAAAAATATGGAATTCAAGCCATTGACTTAATACCCCCAGACGGGATAAGGCGCGCATTCTTTTTCTTATAATATAGGTAACAACCCCCAGCAGTATGAAAAATGACCCGATGATACCAATACCATGCCCGATAAACCCACTGGGTTTTAGCTGAAGATGATCAGGATGGAAAAATCTCTCCTCAATGCTTGTATTATAATAAGAAAACCCCCTGTAAATGAGGACGATGGTGGTGACAACAACCAGGGCTGTCATTATATATATAAAGGTTTTATGGAACCCGGTCATAAATTATTAACTTCTTTATATTAACTAACAGAATATGAGGTTGTTAATGGTAATGTAAAATAGAAAGTACTGCCTTTACCGGGTTCACTTTCAACCCAGATGGAGCCATGATTACGTTCGATGAAATCCTTGCACAGTATCAGTCCAAGGCCTGTCCCGGTTTCATTTTCAGTTCCTTTCGTGATGATCAGATCATCTATCTTAAAAAGCCTGTCGATCATCTGAGGCGGAATACCTTTACCGGAATCTTGCATTGAAACAAGGGCCCTGCCGTTTTGTTTAAATGCTGATATTGAGACATTTCCACCGTTTCCGGTAAATTTCAAAGCGTTTGAAAGAAGGTTCCTCAATACTGTTTGGATCATATCTGCATCAGCCAGCACTTCCAGGGGTCCATCCCACTGATGGGTAATACTGATATGTTTATTGGAAGCAGACATGGCGGAGAGGGCGATAGTATCCTGAATAAGGGAGATAATATCTATGTTTTTTGGTGAAAAGGGAATAATTCCTTTTTGTGCCCTTGACCAGGTGAGCAGGTTTTCGAGCAGGCTAAAGGTTCTTATTGCAGATTTTTTTAGCTCCAGCAACACGGTCTTTCGTTCCGAATCGGTAAACTTATGTGGTTCAGTGGTTAAAATGTCAAGCATTCCCAGCAACGCATTGAAGGGACTTTTCAGGTCATGGGCAATAATGGAAAAGAACTTGTCTTTGGCTGCATTGCTTTGGGTCAGTTTCAGTTCCGATTCTTTCAATTCCCTGGTCCGTTCGGCGACTGTATTCTCAAGTCTTGTATTATAACGTGACACCAGGACAGACCGTAAGGTTATCAGAATGACAAATAAAACCAGGATGAAAACGGAAATAAGGAACCACCAACGGAACCAAAAGGGAGGCAATACAGTGAAAGAAGCGCTGCAAACCGGGTTACTCCATACCCCGATAGCATTTCTTGCCATTAGGCAGAAGCGGTATGTGCCCGGTTTAAGGTTACTGAAAACGATTTTACCGGAAAAATAATGTTGTTCATCCGACCAGGCCTGATCGATGCCCTCCAGGTTGTATTTATAATATACCTCTGATTCATCGATCAGGGAAGTGATTCTGATATTGAATTCCAGGTAGTTGTGGTCATGAGCCAGCACTTTCTTCAGGTTTGGATTGAGACTGTCCCTGCCTGCTTTAACATATAATAATTCGACAACAGGTGGAGGAATATCCCTCAGGTCATATTCGAATTCAGGTTGATAAAGGGTTAATCCATTGTTGGTTCCAAACCATAACTGATGTTTGCTGTCGGAAAAGCCTGCTGATCTGTTGATTTCCTGACCGGATAAACCATTTTTTACGGTATAATGGTTAAGATCCTTCCCATTCCAGCAATACAATCCATTATCCGTCCCGAACCAAAGATTTCCTTTATAATCTTCCAAAATAAGATATACAGGCTTATAAAATAAAAGCTGGGCTATTTCAGGCTTTATTAGTTTTCCCTTTACAGCCATAAATAACCCGGCCGCAGTTCCCACCCATTTTCTATGATGTGAATCAATACAAAAGGAAAAGAGGTTATTGGCAAGTTTGTTATCATCTGACATATACACAGTTTCCCGGCCATCTTTTAATTCTATCAAACCGGAGCTGAGAGTGGCAACATAAATGGAGTTGTCTTTTCCTGCGAATAATTTTCTGATGGAAGCATTAACAGGTTTTTTACTTAAGGTCACAGGTGCAAACTGCCCTTTCCTGAATACCATCAGATCGAGATAAGTCGCCGCATAGATCACACCATTTGAGGTGCAGATGACTGAATTGGTGTTTTTCTTTATTCCTTCTTTTTCATGGTACCAGGTTATTTTTTTGTTTTTTCTGATTTTGGCCAGGCCTTCACTGGGAACTGCCGCCCACAAGTTTCCCTCACGATCCTTGCAAAGATCCAGAATACGGTAATTATTCTTCCGTTTTTCCTGCGAAGGGATAAGGATCAGGGATGAAAACTTGCCTTTTTCCAGAATGGAGATGGCCCCGAAATGACCAAAAGCATATTTACCCGGACTCCATTCAATTCCTGAAGCCACTTCGTCATCGAATAGCCCGTTTGTGGATGTGAAATTGGAGAACCTTTTAGAAGAAATCTTCGTTACCCCTCTGAAACCGCTAATCCATGTATTGGTTTCCCTGTCAATGAAAATTTCGGTTGCTCCGTCAGCAACCAACCCGGAACTATGGTCAAGCAGTACTTTCTTTTTATCCGGGATTGAATAATGAATAATATAGAAAGGGCTGCCGTAATATAATCCTACTGAATGAACGGGAAAAATAAAACAATCCCAGCCGGGATCAATTTCAGGAAAATGAACATCAGTCAGGGTGACCTTCAGTTTAGAATCCTGAATATAACCTGCCAGGTTTTCTGTCAATATCCATAATTTGCTTTTTTTAGAAGGGGAAACTGCCGGTTCAACGGCAAGAGCCAGTATCTTATGATTTTCAAGGAAAGGAGAAGGAAAGAATGAAAATATTCCATTATTATAAATAATAAGGCCTTTTTCTGTTGCGATAAATAAGGCGCCTTCATACCGTTTAATACTATAGATATTATTACTGGGCAATCCATTACGGGTGGTAAGGTGGTCCCATTTTCCGTTCTGGTATAAAAACATCCCATCTTCCTGAGTTCCGCAGACGATGTTTAACTTATTTTCTTTATAAAATACTTCAAATGCAGAATAAACATAGCTTTGATTGACAGGATAAGGAGCGATGTCGCTCACCCAATGCTTATCTTTGAATAGACTGGGCTTTAATAATCCCTCACTCGGCAGACCCCAGAGCCTTGATTTCTCATCAGTGAGGATGAAAGAATAGCTCAGATTCGTTAATCCATTGTTTATGTTATAGTTAGTAAAAATTAGGCCATCATAAGAGGAAATCCCTGAACGGGTGGCAAACCATATCAACCCTGAAGAATCCTGGGTAATACTAAAAACCTTTGAACTTGATAACCCATCCAGTTCCGTGTAGGACCTTGAATAATACCGCTGACTGCTGACACATAACGGAAGCAGTAAGATAAAAAGTAACCCAATGGCTTTATTGTGAAGCCTGTCAGCGATCATAGGAAAAATACCAGTCTGTTTATTTACCGGATAATACCCCCACCGGTAAACGTTATAAAAATAATGGTATTTTTTTACATCGTATAAACAAACTTTTAGAAAGTGAAATTTCTATGTGTAATAATTAGATAACTATTTGTCACAAAGCAGAATACAAGAAAAATTTTAGGCAATGAAAGTTCTCACGCTTTCCTCGGAGGGCAGAAAAAGTTAACCCGGGAATAACCTGTTTTAAGAAGGTTGATTGTTGCGTTGGGTCAAACAGGTGTCAATTTTTGACAGCAGTTCTTCTCTTCTGATGGGTTTTGAAAGATAATCATTACAGCCCGCCTCCAGGGCAAATTTTCGATCGGCTGGCAGGGCATAAGCTGTTTGCGCGATAATAATGACCCTGGGATCGATCTTTTTTATGATCCTGGTAGCTTCATAGCCATTCATTACCGGCATCTTAATATCCATGAGAATGATGTCGATGTCAGGGTTTGCCATGAAAGTGTCTATGGTCTCTTTCCCGTTTTCCGCATTGGATATAAGGGCCCCGGTATCTTCTAGGTATATTTTTAAAAGTTCGAAGTTAAGTTGCTCATCTTCAGCAATCAGGATCTTACATCCCGCCAGGTTAAATCTTTCATCAATCACTTAATGGGCATTTTTAATGTTAGTAATGTTTGATGGGAACGAAATGGTGACTTTTTTCCGGTACAAAATTAGGTGAGATTTCAGTCCGCTTTACTTATTTTATTTTATTACCCAACCTTTTCCGGATTTTTCCGTCATGTAGTTGACAATATATTGACTTACCGGGAAGTTCCGGCAGGCTGACCAGAGTTGTAATACTGATGAAGTTAATGAATCCAGATGGTAACACAACCAGTCATTCTGACTGTTTTATCATACCTTTGTCAGGAGGTGTAAGCACGAAACCTATGTCAGCACTGGTCAGTCCCGATATTATCAATCTTTGCCGAAAGAATGACCGAAAGGCCCAACGCCAGGTGTATGAAAAATTATTTGCTTCATCGATGCGGGTATGTAAACGATACTGTAACGGTACGGAGGAAGCCATGGAAGTCCTGAATACAGCCTTTTTAAAGGTCTTTACCCAGCTTGACAAATACGGAGGCAAAGGCAGTTTTGAAGGATGGGTACACAGGATCATGGTGAATACTTCGCTGGACCATCTCAGGGAGGAGAAAAAGCATCATTCTCATTTTATTTATCCGGAAAAGATGGATGATGTGCCGGATGAGGAAACGGATGAATTGGAATACAATGATATCGAACTTGACTCGCTCTACCGGATGATAGGAGAACTGCCACCGGTGAGCCGTCTGGTATTTAATTTATATGTCTTTGAAAATTTCTCGCATACCGAAATCGGCCGGGAACTTGGAATATCAGTTGGTACATCCAAATGGCACCTGTCGTTTGCCCGAAAATTTCTTAGGGAAAAAGTGAAAGCTGTTTATCAAAAAGCTCAATAATCTTCACAATGGAAGAGAAAAATAATATGGACAAAATGTTTAAAGACCGGTTAGGGAAGGATAACCCGGCCTTTAAAGATGAGTACTGGCAAGGTTTTGAGAAGATGCTCGAAGCCGCAGCCCCAGTCAGTACCGCCGGGTCTTCTTCGGGATTTGGGAAAGCCCTGCATTTGATGACAACGACAAAGGGAATCATTTCCATTGTTACATTCGTTACCTTATCCACAGCCACATATTTTTATTCCAAATCGCTAAAGGACAACCAAATAACTCAAAAAGTTGAATCCATTCAGGCTCCGCTTTCCTTCAGCACTCATCCTGATGATACCATCGTCGTTTTTTCAACCCCGACTGGTGTTTCCAACCCATTCTCCCTTTCTTCATCCACCACTGCGGTCAATGTCGCAAGTCAGCCGGGTTCAATCCAGACAGCTAACCAGGCTTTATCGGAAAAACAAACCGTAACGCCTTCAAAACAAATAAGCAACTCAATAGTTTCCTCTGTTGCCACCCCTCAAAACAAAAAAGAGATCCGGTCCCGGTCATCTAATGAAAAAGCCCTGATACCTGGCAGGAACGGGGTTGCCATTGTGGCTGAAGGTTCTCCGGATGAGGTGATAGCGTTAAAAGAGAAATTTTCCGGGACAAGGACAGATACAAAGCAACCCGTAGAAAAGGGTATGGTGAATGACTTGACAGGAAGTATACCCGGAAGAACATTACCACAAGACTCAAGCCTGTTTCAGTACACTGATAACCAGAAACCTGACGCACAGAAGGAAGAGTTTCCGACAGGGAATCAACCGATTGTTAGAAAGGACGATTCACCCCCACTCATCCCGGCGGCTATCCCGGCTGACCTGCCAACGGCCCAATCAGGAGCAATACCTGGATTAACATCAGGCATTTTTGCCGAAAACAAGCTTTTCAAGCTTTTTCTGGCTGCCGGAGCCACTTCTTACACCCCATTTGGAAATACCTCCGGGTTTTCAGGCACCGGTCGGGTGGGTTTTCAATTTGGGGCCGGAACCTGGTATGAAATCACCAAAGAAATATCCGTACTGGCAGAAACAGATTACCTGCGAACCAGCGGACATCAGCTCTCAGCTTCGAGTGAATCAACGGATTACTTATTTACCAAGTGGGTAGGCCGCGTCACTGTTGAGAACCGTGAGATCAATCTGCTGCATGTCCCGGTGTTACTGCGTTACAGGTATAAATTCCATATGTTTAGTGCCGGATTATCATTGCAGTATATCCTTTCCTGCACAGGAGAAAAAACAACGGTCGATTCTGTCAGGTATCAATACAAGTATAACCACGAAAAGGCAGATAATTACATCGGTGGGTTTAACCGACTCACAGCGGGCCTGACGGCAGAATATTCCTGTTTCGTTTTCAGGCAGAATGCTATCCTTTTACGATACACCTATTACCTGAATGATATGTTGAAGAAGCAATACTATGAAGGAATCAAAAGCCCAAAACCCGGCTATCTCTTCATCGGGTTACGCTGCAGGATCTTTTAATTGATAAACGGTCATGTATGGCAGAAACACGGAGTACAAATTAAACAGAAATGTTTTGTATAGTAGTGGGTCATGGCATGACCCAACTGAGTAATAATTTAATCACCTGAAAATGAAAAGGATAGTTAAAAATATTAGCAGATTGATTTGTGGTGCCGGCTTGCTGGCTCTGGTGGTTTCCTGTGAAAAGAAAGAAATGGACCCTTCATCCCCGGGAAGTCCCGTTCTTTATATTCGCGGCAATTTTAAAGACACAGACCTGCAATGGACCATTGGTAACACTAGTGTAGCCGGAACTACCTTTATCGGATTGCAGGCTGATTCTCTGGTGCGGCATTTCATATTCACAGCCGGTGATACAGTCAAACCCTTGTTCCCACGGATTTCCTTCGATTTTATTAATTACAGCAATACTAGCGGAAATATAAGTGCTGATCTTGACAATACCTTTACGAAAGGGGTTAAATCAATGACTTCCAGGTATTTTAATCCTGCCAATCCTTATCAGTTAAACACGGTTACTGTTGAGATTGCAGATAATTCGGAGTATTACTCAACACAAACCTTCGTAAACACACCCGTTTCAGATTCAAATTTTGTAAGGGTAGATAGTGTGAAGGACCTCACCTGGAAGGATGGAATCCCCTATAAGATCATTTATCTCAGTTTTGAGTGCAAGCTGGAACATGACAATCCGGCAGATTCACTCCTTTTTAATCTCAAAAATGGGAAAGCAGTCATTGCCTTTCCAAGACAATAAAAAAACGCTTTTCATCCTTAAACAAAGGGAATCTCCAATCCCGGATTCATTCATATGGGTTCTATATGATACATTTTTTTACCACAGTAGACACATTGACCACATAGAAAATGTTCAGTATTAGGTGATGTCATTTGCGTATCGCACTCATAGTGCATATCAATCCATTAAGCACCGGACCGACTGACCAAAAGTCTTGACATTCTGGTTAGAATAAAAGAAACCTGTCGCGTAATTATCTAAATAGCGACATCCTGGAAAATTTGTACCGTTGTCAGAAGAGCTCCAGAAATATGTATAACCCTGAAGACTCACGAACCCGTAAGAATAACTGCTATATTTCCATAAAAAGCCAGCACCAAGAGCTGTGAACCCGCTTTCGTTCGTTGCCCAATTATTGGGTGAAGACCAATGATCAAATCCAGCTTCTTTTAATTTTTCACCAGCTATTGTATCACTGCCCAAAAAGCTGGAAAGAACATCCCATTCGGAATCAGTCGGAATATGGTATCCACCCGGACAGATACCCTGAGCACCGGGTACTGTAGAATATTGCATCATCTCATCCCATTGATAAAGCCCACCATAGACAGCACAATTATACTCATCATTATCATAACAATATTTTTCAATGGTAGAATTATTGGTTGGGTCGTCCGATCCATTGATCAGCGTTCCAATATTCAGATTTTCTTTCATCCAGCATTGGTTCCCGATTTGCACGGTATTATAAACCTGGTTCCCATAAGAAATCCAGGCGCTCCACAAGTCCAGGCCGGACCAGTATTTACTGTTACTTCATCAAAACTGGTATCGCATATAGTGCTGATCGACCACCTTAGAATATATATTGTATTGGGAACCCCTTGAAAAAGTGTATTACAATATGTTGAATCAACAAATATACCTCCGGAACCATTTACGATAGTCCATGTACCTGAACAATATTCTCCCGGAGGATTAGCTTGTAAAATACTCGTACAAAACGGAACTGTTATATCCTGTCCAGCATCTGCTATTGTCACGGTTGTTGGACAGAAATTGATGACTACATCATCAAAGCTGGTATCACAATCATTCCAGGTCGTCCAACGTAATGTATAGGATTCACCTAAAGAGCCATGAAAAAAAGCATTCGGATCATTCTGATCCCACCAATTCCAATTATTTCCATTGATACCACTCCATTTTCCATAATTTCCCGTAGGAGGAGTATTGCCAGCCAGGTAAGTGTTGTTATTATAGATATATTGGTCAGGACCCGCATTAGCCGGACTCAACCGATTAAAAATAATATGTAGCTCATCTGTTAAAGAAGTACAGGAATTAGCAATCTGCCAGGAGAGAGTATATAGTTGATGAAGATTACCAGTAAAAGTTGACTGTGGGTCGTGGATGTTTGAAAAGGATCCACCTATTCCATTACTTACACTCCATAATCCAGTTCCGATAACAGGATTATTCGCAGATAATTGTATTACGCTATCCACACAGTCTGCTAAATCAGCCCCGGCATTAGGGGCAGAAGGCTGTGGTACGCAATCACCACATACCTGGTACCAGTTATTGCTATGCCAGATATTCAGGCAATTCGAAGTCAGGTTAAAAATGACCTTCCCATTAGAAGGGTTGACAATGCTATCTCTCTGAGAATCAGTCAAATGCAGCATTCCCGCCGAATTGGCATATAGGGCATAAGGAACAGATAATAGTTGGGAAATTCCAAGAAGAGAGAAATTTGTCCCGGCATTTTCATCCGCTTCCACTTTTATGAAGTAATTGCCTTTGCTCCAGTTAATTCCTGTAAAGCTTCCGGATACGGGAGTTCCATGGCCAATCTCAATGTTCACCAAACCCAAAGAGTTGGTTGTAACTGCATGGGTCTCAGTATAAATGCCAGTGCCTGCCGCACTGTCGCTTAATATGCTGATCCTCATGCTTATAGATTGAGCTGCCAATATGTTGCCCCATTGTATTCCGGGAAATGGCCTGGTATTTAATACCTTGCGGTGCCTGGGCATAGGCACTGATAATAATAATGTTTAAGAAAAGGTAAATGAGTTGTTTCATCTTTCTATGATAATTTTTCGAAAGCTTTTACTTTTTATTCACATTCAATTGTTAATCAATATAATACAATAAATTTTATCAATTTTAAATAGTTTCTTAACAAAAAGAATAAATAAAGAGATTGTTTATACAAACGGGTTTACCCGGTGGGTAAAAGGTGAGTTACACGGGATGCATTCCCGGAGTAAAAAGCAACCAAATAAAAAAGGGCGCCTCTTTTCAGAGGCACCCTTTTGAGGTTGAGAAGAGTGTTAAATTAGCGGACGATCGTCAACTTGCGGACCAGATCGTTTCCGTTCCTGGTTTTCAGAGAAACGAAATACTGTCCGGAAGGCAGGCCTTCAACCGGTATAGTGATACGATGATTCCCCGAGGAAAGATCATATTGTGTAGTCAGCACCTTTTCACCTACCAGGTTGGAAACGTTGACTTCAACGGAGGATGAACCGTTCAGGTTAAATTCAAGATAGGCTGCGCTTGAAGCCGGGTTGGGATATAAATTCCTTGCCTGGAGGGTTTCTGTCTTACTTTCATGAATTCCGTTAATTACACCTGTCGGGGTAATGACTACTGAAATGTTATTCCATGTGGGGTTGGTCCCGGAAAGTGTTACCTGGGCCGGGTTGGTGTTCAAACCGGTCACTTCGGCATACACTTTATAGGTCCCCATTCCGAGGCTTTCGAAAGCAAAGAAACCTTGGTTGTCGGAATAGATCATTCCCACCGGTTCATCGTTGCTGTTTATCAGCAATACCTCTACATCAGGGGCCGGTGTTCCGTTGGAAAGGATTTTCTGGCCGCCATTGGTCACCTGTCCTGAAATCAGTCCGTTTCCCTGGATAGGTCCCAGGACGGGAACGAGGTCAATATTATAAGGATTGACGATCTGTGTGGCGTCGATGGGCAGGGCTGATCCCCAGAAGATGGTATTACCGTAATAAGTGGGAATATGAGATGTATAATACAGCGAATTGGGGGAAGGTTCAGCCTTCACATAAAAAATACCATAGTCCAGGACTTCAAACAAATACATGCCAATAGAATCAATTTGAACGCTGTCGACAACAAACAAAAGGTTTGTAGCGGAGTCCAGTTCATACAGGTAGGCCAACCCACTGTCAAGGAAGGAGTTGTCGGCAGATACTTGTCCAATGATATAGCGATCAATTGGATTTCCGAGATAAACATCTGTAGCAGAAGTATAGGTGCATCCGGTGGCATCGGTTGTGGTGAAAATTACAGTATAAACACCCAGTATACTATATGTATGAACAGGGTCGCTGAGTGTTGAAGTTGTCCCGTCACCAAAGTCCCAGAGATAGGTATAAGGGGCAGTACCTCCGGTGGCGACACCTGTAAATTCAACAGTCAGACCAATAGCATTGGTGATGAAATAATTGCTGCAAGGCCAGGGCATATCCACCCTCAGTGTGTCGCAGAAAGTACTCTGGCATCCAGTGGGGACATCGGAAATGGTGAGGCAAACATTGTAGAAACCGGCTGAGTTATAAGTATGTACCGGATATTGTAGCGCAGAAGTAGTCCCGTCGCCGAATTCCCATAACCAACTGGTGGGATTTCCCATAGAAATATCAATAAAACTGAAGGTTAATCCTGGGTTCAATGAATCAGGAATGGCATAAAACATGGCCTGGCATCCTGTTCCTCCTCCGATAGTGATGCTTTCGCAGTAATTATTGTAGCAGCTGTCAGAGGTAAAGATGGAAAGACAAACCAGGTAAGTTCCCTGCTGGGCAAAGGTGTGTGAAGGGCTTTGCAGGGTTGAAGTTGTCCCGTCCCCAAAATCCCAGGCCCAGGCGATGGTATTCCCGGAACTCAGGTCATAGAAATCGAAATCATTGCTGACCCCGTTCTGGACATAACTAAAATAAGCCTGGCAGATCGGGATATTAATTCCGGCATAAACAGGTAGGGTAAAGGTCGACTGACAGGAATCGGGTGTTGAGATCGTGAGCGTTACGTTATAAGTACCTGCCTGGGTGTAAGTGTGAAAGGGATTTTGAAGGGTAGACCCGGTCCCGTCACCAAAATCCCATACCCATTGGTTGGGATTACCCAGTGAGGCATCGATAAACTGCCAGCCTAATGATCCGCCGGCAGGATTGGCAGAATCGGGGTAAGCATAGAATGAAGCGGCACAACTCGTGGGGAGTAATACACGGCAGATGGAAAAAGTGACATAAATAGGGGCATTGGTGCTGAGACCGGTTTCCTGATGCCAGACCCCGGCGCAATCCGAAGTGCCGATGAAAAACAGGATCGGCGTGCCAGCCGGAACAGACGGGTAATCATTAAATTCCCCGTTGACATCCGTGTAAACAATGTTGAAATAGCCTCCGCCTGCCGGATTACTTGAATCCGACATGATGTAAATTTCCTGGTTTTCGATGGGAATACCAGTACTGAGTTCGGTTACCAAACCACCAATTTGAATCGTAACATTCTGACTATTAGCCCAGAAGACGATCATTAGTAGCATGAGACTGCTTAGAAGAAATCGTTTCATAACATGGTTTTTTTAGAGATTAATACTTTTTTTTAAATCGGGAAAATGTTGCATTCCTGACCTAATGACGGAAGGTTTGCAAAAGGTTGGGTAGAAAAATGACTTTTAAGGATAAAACTGGTCACGGGATTTCCCAGCTTCCTTTTACAAGGGTACCTGTTTTCTCCTCATTGGTAACCCGGAGGTAGGTTTCAATTTCCTGCTGCATTTCTTCCACATGGGAGATCACGCCTACTATCCTGTTTTCCTTACGCAGGGTTGTCAGTGTTTCAAACACGACATCCAGGGAATCCTTGTCAAGGGTCCCGAAGCCTTCATCCAGGAAAAAGAAGTTCTCAGCTGAACCTAAAGCCGTGTGAATGCTATCGGCCAGTGACAGCGCCAGGGCCAGCGAAGCCTGAAAGGTCTGACCACCGGAAAGGGTTTTGATCGATCGAAGCTTTCCTTCATTGAGGTAATCACGGACCATAATACTATTGTCTTCAGCCAGTTCGAGCCCGAGATTCTGACGCGTGAGGCGGTTAAACCTTTCATTGGCCGAACGGGCCAGGTTTTCCAGGAATACGGTGGAAACAAAATTTACGAAACCACTTCCCCTGAAGAGGACCTTCAACTCGGTCAGATCCTGTGCCCTCAGGTTGAAAACCTCCAGCTCTTTTTGCAGTTTTACCCTTTTTTCGGCCTTCTCCCCCAGGTCGGTCAGTTCCTTTTCGCACTGACCCAGTTGCAGGGTCTTTTCTTCTTTGGTCTTTTTCAGAACAGCAATTTCCTCTTTCAGTGCATCATGGGATTCCTTGTCGTAAACGGATTCTCTGAGTTCCTTTTCAAGTTCACTGAGGTATTTTCTGAGTGATTCAACTTCCTGCCTGTATTTCTCAATTTTTTCTTTTGATTCGTCAATGTTAATCTCCTTACTTAGAATCATCACAACGTCTTCCAATAGAAGGTTACCCGCTTCAACGCACTTTTTCAGCAGGGAATCTGAGAGACTGACCATCTCACTATTTAGCATGTTCAGGCTGTTTTCGGTCTCTTCTGTTTTGCCCGACAAGTTGCTGAGTTCCGACCGTATGGCCTGTAATTCCTGTTCTGTTTTTGAAAAGGCGATGGCATTCTCTTCCGTTTTATGCTGAAGACGGTCAGCCATTTCAACCAGCTCTCCGGAAGGGACATCATTATACTGATCTGAGGCTATGTGTGTTATTTGTGAAAACAACAGCTGTTTCCCGGCCATTAAAGCCGTGATCTGCTGATCGAACTCATGCCGGGCGCTAGTATACTTTTCCTTCTCATTTTCTGTCCTTTCAAGTTCAGCCGTATTTGCTTTTAAAGCCTGCTCCGACTGTTGAATGAGATATTGAAGCTGATCATATTTACCGAGGGCATCCTTAATAATCCCTTCGTTATCTGGTTGATAATCAGTCCATATGAAGAGATCCCCGTGTTCTTTTATCTTAGTAGTAAATTGATCCAGTACTTCTGCATCTTGCCGGACCTGTTTCCCTATGGTGTTGATCTCAACCTGAAATCCGTTCAACGCTTTTTCGAGTCTGAGAGCATCCTTTATCTTCCTCTCCAGTGTGTCTTTCTGAGTTATCAGGGCTTCCTGCTGTTCATTCATCTGTCCTGGGTTAAGGATGGCAGGGTGATTCAACGAACCGCAGAGGGGGCAGGGTATTCCTTCTTCCAGTTCGCTGGCGAAGGTTTCCAGCCGGAGCTGAACCCTGACATGCAACAGGTCGTTGTTACAGGAATCCAACTCCTTTTCCCAGCCTGATCGAACCACCTCGAGAAGTTGGATTATATCCTGAAGATCAGTGGATTCCGGAACTTCTTCAAAAAGGCCCGAAGCCCGGATCAATGCGCTTGTTTTATCTTTTATCACTTCAAGCGCCCGGGAAGAAAGAAACATCCTTTTCCTTATTTCCTCCTGATCGTTAAGTAGATTGTTCTGCCGGCTGAACCATTCCCTGACAGCGGAAAGTACTTTCATGTCGGGTACGTACTTTTTTGAAAGGGCGATCTCCTCTGTTGTTTTTTTGATCTGTTCTTTCAGGTTGTTAACCGATCCAATGGTCTGCCGCAGGGTTTCTGCACCTTTCAGGGACCTGAACTGCAGACTTTCAAACCGGGTATCCGATTCCCTGATCTCTGCCAGTTTTCTTAGTTCTCCTGCTTCCTGCTTCAGTTGTTCTTTTTTGTCGAAATCCTTCTTCAGTTCTGAATAGACTGAAACCAACGAGGCTTTCTTCCCGCTGGCATTACCGGCAGTTTCTTTCAATGCCCTGAGGTAAAGGGCCCTTTCTGAGATCGTTCTCTCCAGGGTTTTCATCCTTTCCAGTTCTGCTCTGAAAATCAGGGAGATCTGTTCCATTTCTTTTACTTCCCTGTCAAGCGCATTTATTTCAGTTTCCGACTTCAGTAAGGACTGCAACAGGCTTTGCTGTATGGCGATCTGGCTGACGAGCTTTTTCCTGTTTTCCAATTCCCGGTCAAGCTCTTGTTTATTCTCCAGCTCTTTTGTAATTACCTGTATATCAACCTTTAAATTAATTATTTGTTGACCGGATTCTTCGATTTGCTGTGGATTTATCTCACCTACTTCCTGGAGTTGGCCTGTCAGCTGTTGGATGGCTTCATTGTTTTTAGATTCCAGGCGGGAGACCTTATCCGACAGATCAAACCTCGACAGGTTGAAGAGTTCCTTGAGCATGGTGGTACGGTCGCCGGGATTCAGCTGGAGAAATTCCTGGAAACGGCCCTGTGGGATGATGATGGTCCGGCGGAAATTTTTATAGTTTAACCCTGTAACAGCTTCAACATCAAGAACATTAATCGGTATCCATTCTTCCCCTTCTTTTTTATATGCCAGTCTGCTAAATGCTTTAACGTCTTCAAAAGTTTTGCTGTTCCGTTTTCCTTTCACCACAAAACGGTACTGACTATTGTTAAGGGCACTGAATTCGAAATCGATGAGGAGATCATTCGATTTCAGGTTCATCATATTATAATACCGGTTTTCCCTGGAGTTAAGGCGTTCACATTCTCCATACAGGGCAAATGATATGGCTTCCAGTACGGATGATTTGCCGCTTCCCACCATGCCAAAGATTCCGAACAATCCGGCCTGGGTCAGCTTACTGAAATCAATGGTTTGTTTTTCCCTGAAGGAATAAAGACCTTGTATGCTCAGTTTCAGCGGGATCATGGCAGGTCCTCCTCCGACAGCGCTTCCCTGAAGAGGTTCAGCAAGCGGTTATTGGGTTGCTGCCCTTTTTTGGAGATGAAGTAGTCGGTAAAAAGTTCTTCCATGCTTTTTGACAGATCGATAAAAGAAGGTGTATGGCCGTATAAGGAATCAGGGCACCTGATCTCCGGAACGATATGGACGATTCTTTCATGCACCTCCGTCAGTTTTTTCCGGTCGGTAGCGCTCAGGAAGGTGTCAGAAACCAGGGTAATTTCAACGTATGCTTCCTGGTTCAGGATCAGCCAGGCAACGGCATCCTCCACCTTTTCGAAACGGGCTTTGACCAGCTTCCTTCCTTCAGTAAGTACAACATTATGAATAACTGCCTCATTACCGGGTGATAGTTCAATAAACCTGACCATTTTTTCCTGGTTAGCCTCGTTGAAGCTATAGGCTATCGGACTTCCTGAATAGGTAACCGGGCAGGGTAGCAGGTCCATAGTCTGCGCCCGGTGCAGGTGACCAAGAGCCACATATTGCAGTTGGCGGGGGTTCTTCAGGCAGGTCGTTTCCTTCTTTTACAACCAACAGGTGAGCCGCCAGGACATTAACCCCCTGGTTGTCACAGTAGTTGTCGGCCAGGCTTTTCCAGGAATTCTCCAATAAAATGCGCTGTTCTTCCTGGCTGTCTTCCTGTCCAAGATATGTCTTCAGCCGGAGTTCATTGGCATAAGGAGTAAGCAACAGCCGGAGCGGGAAGGATATCCCCGGCAGATGAATTTCGATGAAACGCGGTTCGCTCCTGAGGATACAAAGACCGGTTTCCAGTTGGAAGGGGGAAACCCTGGTATGCGGAAATCCGGCAAAAATGATACCGCATTCCCTGGCCAGGGGATCGGGTGCTTCGATACGTTCCGGTGAATCATGATTCCCGGCAATAGCGACGACCGCCCTCTTCCCGTTTGCTGAAAGACGTTTCAGGGTATGGTAAAAAAGCTCAACGGCTTCGGTGGGCGGATTATAGGTGTCGAATAAATCACCTGAAATGAGGATGGCATGGACCCCTTCCCGGTCTGCAATCCCGCAGATCTCGGTCAACACCGCCTCCTGTTCTTCAAGCCTGGAAAAACTCTCCAGCCGTTTTCCCAAATGCCAGTCTGATGTATGAAGCAGCTTGATCATCCTCTCAAATCTTTCAAATAAATGGTACATTGACACATCGGTATATTAACTTTCTTTTTCTCTTTCAAGAAATTGCCGGAACCGCCACTCACAGAGAATCTTAAAACGATTCATGATATTAGAAGTAACCCGGTTATGGAACATTTCCCAGGATTTTTGGACGATCCAGATCCTTGATAACCGGTTCTTTCCGAAGAAGTTAAATCCTACCAGCAGAAACAGCTGGCTGGCTTCTGTCTCCTGGTATTCTTTGATGGATGTCCTGACGAACATAGAGAAAATGCCAATGGGATATCCGCCTGAACACCGGTAAAGAAGGTATCGGGCGTTATCCAGCTCGTAATGGTCAGGGTCCTCAATTCTGAAAGCGTTCATATTGAACAGAGGAATATATTTTATTCCCAGGAAGCTTTTCTTAAACCCAAAGGGGTAGTTCTTTTTACCGAACAGGAATAGCTGAATATGGTCGAGCTGGTTGTCCTTCCTTTCGACCCGGGCGATATTGTTGGGCCAGCAGGTAGAATCCCCGTTCCATCTCAACAGTTCCTCGTATACATACTTGGTCGGAACCTCGATACCTATCCTGTGCAGGTTAAGGATAACGAAGGGGTCAGGGTTAACACCTATCCGTTGAAGGATCCGCCGGTTATAATCCTCCCTTTCTTCCCGGGTTGCAAACTTAATACGGGTCGGCTCTCCCGCTCTCCTGAGCAGAAAATACTTCACATCGGTCCAAACACTGTTGGACCTTTCGAGCGGACATTTGCTGCTGTTGGAGTATGAATTGATCTGCTCCGGTTTCACGGAGCTAAATTAGCAGGAAAATAACAATAGTTTTTTCAGAATCCTGCTTTTATCTCAACCCGCCTGTTTTGGGCGCGGCCTTCGGGTGTATCATTAGTGGCAACCGGTCTGGTTTCTCCATAACCTGTAGCCGTGATCTTCTTTTCAGCCACTCCTTTTGAAACCAGGTATTTTTTCACACTGTTAACCCTGTCCTGCGAAAGTTTCAGGTTACTGTCTTTGTTGCCGACATTATCGGTGTGACCCTCGATGGTGAGGTTGAGACCGGGATATTTTTTAACAATGGCAACAAGTTCATCAAGTTTAACCACCGATTCGGGCTTGATTTTATCGCTGCCGGTATCAAAATAAATAGCTTTTGCAATGGAAATGATGGCTTCCTGGTCGGCAGGAGCGATGGTTTTTTTAGGAGCAGGTGCAACACTCACCGGCTCAGCATGTTTTTTCTTGCAGCACATGTGGGCAAAACGATACTTCACACCCAGGGCACCATGAAGAAAATCGCGGTAATCACCCTGAGCTGCATAATTCATATGCAGGTTCACACCCCAGTGCTCCAGGAACCAGTAATTGACGCCGGCCCCCGTGGTCCATTTAACATAAGGATAATCAAAAAAGTCTTTTGCCTTGTCCATATTAGTCTGACCCAGGCCTACATAGATATAGGGATCGATTTTGCTGTCTTCTTTCAACAGATAACCATTGGCAAACTTGTATTGTACGCTGAGGTCGTAAGTGAAGAATTTTTTATCGGTCAATGCAGCCCCATATATGTCTTTAAACTTCTCAGTTTCAAGGCTTAACATGGAAGCGGAGGCCTCGACAGTGAAAGAGGGGATAATGCTGTATCCGAAAGAAAGCATCAACGGCTGAGGGCCCTGCCAGTTCATATGGGTAAGCTGATCAGCAAACGTCAATTTAGGGAAATTGAAATCTGCCCAGTTCACATAGGCGCCCACAGCCCAGGGATTTTTGGTGTCCTGGGAATAACTGCCTGACAGGGTAGCTGCCATCAGCACAATAAGGAGTACTGTTTTTTTCATAATGATAGGATTTGGGTTAACAAATGCTTTTCAACTGATGTTTGATGGAATAACGATCAATTATCTTTTAACAACTAAAATAATACATTTTGTTACATTTTGTAATATTTTTTTGCCTCCGGCAGATATTTTTGCAGTTGTTTGATCCGGTTTGCATCACTGGGATGGGTACTGAGAAATTCGGGAGGCTTGGCCCCGCCGGCTTTTGACATGTCCTGCCAGAAACCCAAAGCTCTTTCAGGGTTATATCCTGCCATGGCCATAAAGATCAGACCGAGCCGGTCGGCTTCATATTCGTGTTTCCTTGAATAGGCAAGCTCCCCCAGGGTTGAACCCATGCCATAGGCGGTGAGGAAGATGTTTTTGGTTTGCTGGGGTTGTTGCTGCAAGGCCAGTTCCAGTGATATTCCTCCCAGGTAGAGGGCCAGCATCTGGCTCATTCTTTCATTACCATGCTCAGCGATGGCGTGGGCGATCTCATGACCCATAACAACAGCGAGACCGGATTCATCTTTCGATACAGGCAGTAAGCCCGTGTAAACAACCACTTTCCCGCCGGGCATGCACCAGGCATTCACCTCTTTACTATCAACAGCATTGAATTCCCACTGGTAGCCCTGGACCCGGCTTGCATACCCATTTTCCTTCATGTATTTGTCAACAGCCCCGCTGATCCGCTGACCAACGGTTTTCACCGATTGGACGGAAGCCTGCTGGGCAGGTAGCGGGGGATGGGTTTTCAGAAAATCTGCATAGTTTGTCAGGCTCATCTGCATCACCAGGCTTTCAGGCATGAAAGCAAACTGTTTTCTGCCGGTCAGGGGTACTTTTGAGCAGGAAACCAGGGCGATCACCAGAAAAAGACGGAACAAGAAAGTAAAGACTGCTCTCATAGTATGGTGTTTATAAAAATAATTTCAGACAGCTAATATAGTTAAATTTATAAAAGTTTCTCAACATTACATACCACGATGGACATTTAAGAATATAACAAAGGTTTCACAGTGGTTCATCATCGGTACATATTGCATATTCCGGAATCTCCTGATTGCATAATTCTCAGTATCAATCCTCCGTAAAACCCCAAGAATTCCGTATGTTTGACTTGTGGTAAAGAATGACCCGGGCCCAAAGTGGAAAGTTACCAGCCTTTAAATACTAAAGAAACTGGATCTAAGGGTGATAGCGACCACAAAAGGATTCGTTTACATTGACACATAATGCTCAGCAACCATGATGAATATAATCAAAATGTCCGGACTATTCCTTTTCTTATATACAGGTCAGTTTTTATATGGACAGACTAATAAGGAAAAAGCTTTTTCAAAAGGACAACAAGCCATCGAACTCATGGACAACGGCCGGGTTGACGAAAGCATTAAACTATTGGAAGAAGCGCAGAAACTTGACCCGGACCGGCTTGATTATCCTTACGAATTAGCTTACGCTCATTATTTAAAGGAAGATTATAAGGGAGCGATTAAAATATTAAAAAAAATCATAAACCATAAAGATGTTACTGACCGGGTTTTTCAGTTGTTGGGAAACAGCTATGATGTGAAAGGAAAATGTAAGAAAGCGTTTAAGGTATATGATGCCGGACTGAAAAAATTTCCTGATTCAGGGATAATTTATTTAGAGAAAGGCAATGTTTATTGGGGTAAAAAAGAATATGTGAAAGCGCTTCCATTTTATGAAAAAGGAATCGAAGTTGACCCGACCTTCCCTTCAAACTACTATAGGGCCGCGCGCATTTATTGTGCCACGACAGAAGAGGTTTGGGGTTTGATCTACGGGGAGATATTTATGAACCTGGAAAGCAATAGTAATAGAACATATGAAATAAGCAAATTACTTTTTGATACCTATAAAAGCGAAATTAGGATAAATAAAGATTCCACCTCTATTGATTTTTGTAATATTGTGATTAATGCCGAAGATGTCAATGATAAAGAAAAAATAAAATTCCCGTTTTGCATGGTATTTGGCCAGGCTTTTATTTTAGCAATAAATGATGTTGATAAAATTGATATAAATTCTTTAGACAAAATAAGAACTGGATTTGTTAAGAATTACTTTCAGCAAGGGCATAATAAGACTCATCCAAACCTGCTTTTTGATTATCAGGACAAACTTTTGAAAGCAGGACATTTAGAAGCATACAATCATTGGGTTTTAATGAAGGGGGACGAAGAAGGTTTTGTTCAATGGAAATCTGCCAACCAGGTAAAATGGGATGAGTTTGTAAAATGGTTTGCTGATAACGGACTCAAAGTTGACAATATGCATAGATTCTATAGCGGGCAGTATAACACAATTATTGAAGAAAAATGAAATCAGGTGTTTTGGGTTTGAACTGAAACGTAAAGAGTTTTGAGAAGTTAAATGAAGAATATAACAACAATATCACTTCCCCCTTGGTTCAGCAAGGGGGTATAAAAGACACGCTGCTACCGGACTTTAGTCCTAAATTCGGTTATTTTCCCTTTTCAACCTGAACACCTTTGCCCTGAAAGGGCAATGTCTGAATAACCGTGGGTGGAAACCCACGGGAAGAAGACCCATCCTCTCTTCCAGCCCTGAAAGGGCGATACATGGGTCCACATTTTGACATATTGACAATTATTACCCGCAATTGAAAAAACTCAAATATCATTCTTTTTTTGAGTAAATTTGTGAAAATTATCTCAACATGAGTACAATTGAACTTAAGGAGCTGTAATGAATTAAATTAGTTATTTATAGTCGTATTTGGACTTATTTTATAGTTCCATTCACCGTGAAATTCATCTTTCGATAAATTAATGCTGTGTAATTCTTCATCAGTTACTACAATGCCAATTTCGTATT
>JAPLDE010000266.1 GCA_026391855.1 Bacteroidota bacterium
GAAGCTGAACCTGAAACACCGGTTTTGGAAGAAGTTGTTGTTGCTGAAGCTGAACCTGAAACACCGGTTTTGGAAGAAGCTGTTGCTGCTGAACCTGAACCTGAAGCTCCGGCTGTGGAAGAGGTTGTTGTTGCTGAAGCTGAACCTGAAACACCGGTTTTGGAAGAAGTTGTTGTTGCTGAAGCTGAACCTGAAGCTCCGGCTGTGGAAGAGGTTGTTGTTGCTGAAGCTGAACCTGAAACACCGGTTTTGGAAGAGGTTGTTGTTGCTGAAGCTGAACCTGAACCGGAGATGACGGTTGAAGAAGAAACGGTTACTCCGGAAGCGGTTCCGGACGAAATTACCGTAGTTGAACCAGTGGCAGAAAGCATTACCGGGGAACCCAGGATTGAAGAGGTTACAGTAGCTGAAAAAAAGAAAATTTCCGAAATAAAGGATCAGTTGAAGGTGATGGATACTGTTGTTCATGATGAGGAGGAAGAGGTCCTGCAGCATCATGAAATTGCCGCCTTAGCAGAAGATATTGATATTGAATCCCGTGAGCAATTGGTTGAACGCCTGGAAGCGGTGGTTGAGGCTGAGAATCTGGAGGCTGTTAAAACTCAGGTTTCGCTGGTAAAGGTGGCTTTCCTTAAAAGAAGCAAGGATGACCGCCAGGCTAAACTGGATAAATTCATCGAAGAAGGAGGCACTAAAGAGACATACGTTCAGGAAGAGGACTCACTGGACATCAGGTTCAGGGAGGCTTTCAATATATACAAAACCAGGAAGAATAAATATAACGAGGAGCTTGAGATTGAGAAGACTAAAAACCTGGAAGAAAAAAAACAGATACTCGAAGAGTTGAAAGTCCTCATCAATTCAGAGGAAACCTTAAAGAAAACCTACGACGAGTTTAAAACACTCCAGGAAAAATGGAAGCTGATCGGGATGGTACCCAAGGCTGATGCCAATAATCTATGGCAGAATTATCATTTCCTGGTAGAGAAATTTTTTGATAAAGTAAAGATAAACAAGGAGTTAAAAGACCTTGATCTCAGGAAGAACCTGGAACTGAAGATAGCCATCTGTGAGAAGGCTGAAGCGCTGATATTGGAACCCTCAATCCTGAAGTCTTTCAAATATTTGCAGCAATATCACGAAGAATGGAAAGAGATCGGGCCTGTGCCCCAGGACAAGAAGGATGAGATCTGGAATCGTTTCAAAGATGCCACTGATAAGATTAATGAAAGGAGAAGGGATTATTACGAGCAAGTCAGGGATGAACAGGAAAACAACCTCATGGCCAAGAATGCGCTGGTTGACCAGGCTGAAAAGATCTTATCGCAGGAGATCATCACTTCCAAGCAATGGCAGGAAACCACTGATCAACTCACTGAACTTCAGAAGCTTTGGAGAACCATCGGACCTGCTCCCAAGATCAACAACGATGCCATTTGGGCTAAGTTCAAAAATCTGGTAGATACTTATTTCACCAACAAGAAAGAGTTCTTCAATGATATTAAGGAAGAACAGTTGCATAATTATAACCTCAAGCTTGATCTCTGTGTACAGGCTGAAGCCCTGAAGACCAGCACCGACTGGAAAAAGACCACCCAGGAGCTTATCCGGATGCAGGAAGACTGGAAGAAGATCGGACCTATCCCGCGAAAATACTCAGATAAGATCTGGAAGCGTTTCAGGGCGGCCTGCGATGAATTCTTCACCCATAAATCGAGCTTCTTCTCAAATATTCAATCAACTGAAGCTGAGAACCTCAGAAAAAAAGAAGAATTGATCAAACGGGTGGAAGAATATGAATTTGCGGAGAATAAGAAGCAGAACCTGGAGATCCTGAATGGTTTTCAGCGGGACTGGATGGAGATAGGCTTTGTTCCTATCAAGGACAAGGAAAGACTTCAGAATGAATTCCGTAAGGTGATCAACCTGCAGATGGACAAGCTGAAAATTTCCTCTACCGAGATGAGTGCCATGGCCTACCGGAACAGGTACGAGAGCATGCCAAAGGAATCGCCTGATGCAATAAAGAATATTGCGCGTGAGCGGACTTTCCTGGCTCAGAAGATCAGTCGTCTCCAGGAAGAGATCAACCTTTGGGAGAACAACATCGGTTTCCTGGCTCAGTCGCAGAAAGCCAACCTGCTGAAAGAAGAATTTGAAAAGAAGATCAACAAGGCTAAGGAAGAGATGAAGCTGATGGAGTTGAAGCTGAAAATGTTAAGAGAATCCTGATAATCATTTCATGGCCGGCAATACCTTTGGCGATCTTTTCCGGCTGACAACCTTTGGGGAATCCCATGGCCCGGTAATCGGAGGCGTCATTGACGGATGCCCTTCCAATCTTGATATTGAACCTGACCTGATCCAGAAGGCCCTTGACAGGCGGCGACCGGGTCAGTCGCTTTACGTGTCTCCCAGGCAGGAAACCGACCACGTGGAGATCCTCTCCGGGGTTTTCGGGGGAAAGACGACCGGCACACCCATTGCTTTCATCGTAAAAAACACGGACTCCAGGTCATCGGATTATGAACATCTGCGCAATGTTTACAGGCCTTCCCATGCCGATTACACCTACCAGATTAAATATGGTATCAGGGATCACCGGGGAGGCGGCCGGTCTTCCGCAAGGGAAACCCTGGCCAGGGTGGTCGGGGGCGCCTTTGCCGCAATTCTGCTGAAACCTTTGGGTATCAGGGCTACCGCTTGTACATCGCGGATAGGAAGAATTGGTGTGGACGTTCATCAGTTCTCCCCGGATGAAGAAATCATAGAAAGCAATCCCCTTCGCTGTCCCGACCCTGCTGTAGCCAGGGAAATGGCCCTATATCTCGACCAGGTCGCCAAAGCCGGTGATTCTGCCGGCTCTGAGGTATTTTGCCTTATTCGCAACCTTCCGGTCGGCCTCGGAGAACCAGTGTTCGGCAAATTCCAGGCCGACCTGGCAAAGGCTATGCTGAGCATCAACGGCTGCAATGGTTTCGACATTGGAACAGGGTTCAGAAGCACGTCAATGCTGGGTTCTGAAAATAACGACATTTTCATTCCGGCTTCTTCCGGTGCTCCCGGATCCTCTGGTCATGGAATAACAACAAAGACAAATCATTCAGGTGGTGTCCAGGGTGGGATAACCAATGGCAACGAGGTCTACTTCAGGGTTTCTTTCAAACCCGTTCCCAGCCTCAACCAGACGCAGCAAACCGTTGACGCGGACGGAAACCCTGTAACCCTTACCGGAAAAGGGAGGCATGACCTGTGTATTGCTCCCCGGGCCGTCCCTGTAGTGGAAGCGATGGCCATGCTGGTTTGTGCCGACCATTGGCTTCGTTTTCAGGCTTACGCAAAGTAAACTTATTCATATTTTTTCCACATTCTCTCCTGCCTGCCTAAAAAATTCAGACTTTTGTATTTATGGCGTTCAACCCACACAGAATACAACAGTTGTTTTACTACCTGGTGTTCATATGTCTGAGCTTATTGACAGCATTCCCTGCCTGTGCCCAGGATACCTGCCCCCCTTCAGACAATAAGAAAGCCAACCGCCTTTATGAACAGGCCCAGTCGGAATTCAAGAAACGCCTCCTGGCCGATGCTTACAACACCTGTAAGAAAGTGCTGGAAGAAGAGAACGATTATGCCGCCGCTTACCTGATGATGGGACTGATCAATGTACAGCGGTCCATACCCAATTACAGCGCGGCCGAAAAAAACTTCCTGAAAGCCATCGAGATCTGTCCGGGTATTAACCCCTATGCCTATTTCTACCTGGGTGACATCGCTTACAGTAACCAGCAGTATCCGGAAGCGGTCAGATACCTTCAACTGTTTATGAAGGATGCAGACAGGATCAAGACCGACAAGGATTACGACAGGGCCGAAAAGATCCTCAGGTATGCCTCCTCTTACCTAGAACTGACCAAAAACCCTGTTCCCTTTTCGCCGGTCCCGGTTAAAGACATCAGCACCCCTATGGATGAATACCTGGCCATTATTTCTCCGGATAACGAAATGGCCCTGTTTACCAGGCTGATGAAGATGCCGGCCAGCCGTGACCAATTGATCCCCAAGGATAAATTTGTTGAAAGGTTCATGTTCGCTGAACGGCAGAAAAACGGATTTTTTGATGAAGGCTATGAAATGCCCAAACCTTTCAATCAGTCGGATAATGAAGGCGGCGCTTCACTTAGTGTAGACAACAGATTTCTTGTATATACACGATGCAAATATACCACCGGAAATTATTACAACTGCGACATTTGCTATTCCGAATTGATCAGGGGCGATTGGACTGAGATACAGCCACTTGGAAAAAATGTCAACCTTCCCGATGCCTGGGAGTCCCAGCCATCAGTATCTGCTGACGGAAAAACCGTGTACTTTATCAGTGACCGCAAAGGTGGGCTGGGAGGACTGGATATTTACAAAACGACCCGGCTGGACAACGGAGACTGGTCGATGCCGGTCAACCTCGGGGCTCCCATAAATACCCCCGGCAATGAAAAATCCCCCTTTATTCATCCCGATAACCGTACGCTGTATTTCTCTTCGGATGGCCATACCGGGATGGGTGGATATGACATTTTCTTCTCCAGGCTGGGTGAAGACGGGAAATGGGGTAAACCAAAAAACATCGGCTATCCTATCAACTCCACCAGTGATGATGTGGGGTTTACCGTGAGTACTGACGGGCATTACGGTTATTTTGCCTCTAATAAGCTGAAGGGTATCGGGGGCTGGGATATCTTTTCTTTCGATCTTTACCCTGAAGCCAGGCCTGAGCAGGTGCTTCTTGTCAAGGGGGAGGTTAAGAACGAGACGACCCGGGACCCGGTAAAAGCCAAGATCGAACTAAAAAACGTTTCCACCCGAAAAGTCACCGAAATCCCTGTCGACTCTATCACGGGAGAGTATGCAGCTGTGGTCCTCTTTAAGAACGATTATATCATGACCGTTAAAAAAGAGGGGTTTGGTTTCGAGTCAAAGTATATTGCGAAAGAAGACACGGCCTTTATCCAGCCGGTCAAAGTAAATATAGAGATCAAGCCCATTGAGGTTGGCCAGACCTACAAGTTGAACGACATCAACTATGCTTCCGATTCCTTTGAACTTAAACCCGAATCAAAGATAGTGATCGACGGCTTTTTTGAGTTCCTTTCAGAAAACCCCGGCATTAAGGTATCGATCCAGGGATATACCGATGATATCGGGAAAGACGATTACAACCAGAAACTCTCGGAAAACAGGGCCAAATCGGTATATGAATATCTGATCCGGAAAGGCATCTCCCAAAACCGCCTATCCTATAAAGGTTTCGGTGAGGCAAACCCTGTGGCACCAAACACTACTGAGGAGGGAAGGGCGAAAAACAGGAGAACTGTCTTTGTTATTACAGGAAAATAAATATTAATTTGTTTCTGCTTTAATTACTGCCCTCTTTACTAACTTTGGGGCCAAACAATAAAGACATCATCTTTTTGTTATTATTTGTTTTACCGAACATATTTTCCTGATAGTTAATAATAATTAAACCCTTTTGTTATGAACAGAACCGTTTACACATTCCTGTTTTTACTGGTAGTCCTAAGCCAGTCAGGTATATCGCAGAATAACAATGAGATGAAATACCTGTTCGATGGCAACCAGAAAGTACGCATTTCAGGATTTGGGGGGCCTTTTGTTGAATTCTCCTCTTTGAGGGAAGAATTTGGAGTAATGGTGGGCGGAGGCGGAGGCCTACTGATCAACCGCAAGTTTTTTGTGGGAGGATATGGGATGGGATTATCCACAAGCCATTACTGGACTGATAAACAGAAGATCACAGGGCTCAAGGAACCCAAGATCTCTTTCGGCCATGGCGGATTCATCCTTGGATATATCCCGGACCCATACTCTGCCATTCATTTTAGTTTCAGCAGCATGATCGGATGGGGTACCATTTCATTATACGACGCCTTTGTTCAGACGCCTGAAGACAAAAAGGGGGTCGACAATGTATTTGTCGGTGTTCCGAAGGTGGAAGCCGAATTCAATATCACCCGCTGGTTTAAAATGAATGTTGGTTTCGGATATCGCTTCGTGGCCGGCATCGACAAGGAATACCGCAATCCATATGACGGTCAGTACTACCAATATTACAGCAATACCGATTTCAACAGTCCTGTCGCCAATATCAGCCTGCTGTTCGGAGGCTTTGGCGACAAACCTGCCAAACAAACCAATAACCCGAAATAAACCCGTTGATCAAATATGAAGAAAATTATTCCAATCCTCATCCTGCTTGTATTTCTTATTGATTTTCATGGATTTGCAGGTAATCCTACAGTGAAAAGCATTACTGTCAGTGGTAAGATCACGGATAAAAGCACCGGGGAGGTGCTGCTAGGTGCCAATGTTTTTGTCAAAGAGTTGAAATCAGGCACCGTCACCAATCCTTATGGTTTTTACTCCATCTCCCTTCCTCCCGGGAAATATAACTTTTCCTATTCCTACATCGGTTACGAAGCTTATGAAAAGGCCATTGACCTTCAATCGAACATCACCATTAACATCGAACTGGCGCCGAAGCAGCAGGTGCTGAAGGAAGTGGTGGTGACCGGTAAGAAAACCTCAGAGAATGTTGATAAAAACGAGATGAGCGTGGTTAAGATGGATATACGGACCATCCGGCAGATCCCGGCACTGATGGGTGAAGTGGACATTATCAAGGCCATTCAGCTGCTTCCGGGGGTGCAGACCACCAGTGAGGGTTCAACCGGCTTTTCCGTCAGGGGGGGCAGTCCCGACCAGAACCTGATCCAGCTTGATGAAGCGACCGTTTACAATGCTTCTCACCTGATGGGATTCTTTTCGGTGTTCAACAATGATGCCATCAAAGATGTCAAGCTGTATAAGGGAGATATACCTCCCTCTTACGGAGGGAGACTGTCTTCCTTACTGGATGTTCGCATGAAAGAGGGAAACACCAAGAAGTTCACGGCAACCGGGGGTATAGGGACCATCTCCAGCAGGCTTACCCTGGAAGGGCCCATTGATAAAGACCGGGTTTCGTATATCATTTCAGGCAGGAGAACCTATGCCGATCTTTTTCTCCGGCTTTCATCTAACAAAGACCTGAGAGACAACACCTTGTATTTTTACGATCTCAACGGGAAGATAAACTTCACCGTAGATGAGAACAACCGATTATTTGTCTCTGCCTACACCGGAAGAGATGTCTTTAAGAATACAGATTTCAAGATGAGCTGGGGTAATAAAACCGCCACCATCCGATGGAACCACTTGTTTTCCAAGAGATTGTTCTCAAACTTCACCCTGATCAGGAGCAAGTTTGATTACGGACTGGGCATTCCGGCGGGCAGGGCCGATTCATTTAAGTGGACTTCTATCCTGGATGACTATTCTGCCCGGGTTGATTTCAGCTTTTATCCCGATCCGAAGAATACGGTAAAATTCGGATTATCAACCACCTATCATCAGTTCAGTCCGGGTTCTGCCAAAGGGCTGGGTGAATCCAGCTTTTTCAATGAGTACAACCTGCCTCAGAGCAATGCCCTTGAACACGCGGTGTATGCCGGGAATGAGCAGACGCTTACCCATAAGCTTTCGGTGAAATACGGGCTTCGTTTATGCATGTTCCAGAATATCGGAAGAGGAGTGATCTATCATTTTGATAAAAACTACGAATCGATTGATTCTACCGTTTATTCGCGTGGAAAAGTCTTCCACACTTACCTGGATTGGGAACCCAGGCTGGCTTTCACTTATCTGCTCGATTCCACCTCCTCCGTTAAGGCATCCTATTCAAGAACAGTGCAGTATATCCACCTGGCCAGCAACTCAGCCAGCGGAAACCCGCTGGATGTCTGGTTTCCGTCTTCACCCAATGTTCAACCCCAGGTCGGGAACCAGTTTTCATTGGGGTATTTCAGGAACTTTCTGCAAAACACCCTGGAAACCTCTGTGGAGGTTTATTACAAAAAGAACTTGCATGCCATTGACTTTAAAGACCATGCCGAATTGCTGCTGAACCCAAAGCTTGAAGGGGAACTCAGGTTCGGTACCGCGGAATCATACGGGTTTGAGCTCTTTGTTAAAATACAGAAAGAAAGGTTTAACGGATGGGTTAGCTATACCTTGTCGAGTTCCACCAGAAAGATACCAGAGATCAACAATGGCAAGGCATACCGTTCTCCCTACGATAAGCCGCACAATATTTCCATCGTGATGAATTACGTGATTAGCAAACGAACCAGTTTTGGCGCCAACTGGGTTTTCGCTTCGGGAGCTCCCGTCACCTTCCCCACCGGAAGGGCCATCATCGGGAATAAGGTTGTCCCTGTTTATTCCGACAGAAATGCTTACAGAATGCCTACCTACCACCGCCTCGACCTGTCAATAACCCTTAAAGGCAAAGAGAAACCCGGAAGAAAATGGCAGGGAGAATGGAACTTTTCGGTATATAACGCCTATGCCAGGAAAAATGCCTGGGTAATCAATTTCGTTCCCGATGCCAATGACGCCAACACCTACTATGCTGAAAAAACTTACCTGTTCAGCTTTATCCCGGCTATCACCTATAACTTTCATTTTTAACCACCTGCACAATGATTAAACAAAATATACTGAAGCTGTTGCCGGTTGTAATCATCCTTGCTTTATTCCTTTCCGGTTGCACTGAAAAGATTGATCTGAAGCTGGGTGGAACATATACCAGGCTGGTGGTAGACGGCTGCATTACCACCGACACCATTGCCCATTCCGTTAAACTGACCACCACCTCCGATTTCTTTAATAATGAGCCTTCACCGACCGTCTCCGGGGCATTGGTTTCTATTACCGACGGCACCCGGGTTTTTCCCCTGACCGAGGATCCTTTAAACCCGGGGGTTTACAAGACTGACCCAACTGTATTTGGGCAGCCGGGTAAAACCTATACCCTTTCCATACAGCTGGCAAACGAAATCAATGGCTATTCAGCTTATGAAGCCTATTGCTATCTTAACCCGGTAAGCAAAATGGACTCTATCTCTGTAGTTTACATGGACAGCTGGGAATTATGGGAAATACAATGCTGGGCATACGATCCGCCACAGACCAATTTCTACATGTTTAACATCTTCAAAAACAACATACTGATGACCGATACCATTAACAAAGTAATGGTAACGGACGACCGCCTGTTTAACGGAAGTTACACAAACGGTGCCGGTATCGGGTATTTGCGCAAAGATTTCTCCAGGGAAAAGGTATTTCCGGGAGATACCATTAAAGCCCAAATAGCGGGGATTACCCAGGATTATATGAAATTCATCACCCAGGTCCAGATTGAATCAGGGTACAAGAATCCCCTTATCTCCGGACCTCCGGCAAACATAATGGGGAACATCAATAACGGGGCAATCGGCTTCTTTTCTGCTTATTCGGTAAAATACTGCACAACCATCGTCAAATGACGGATCAGGCTTTCTTTGAACGTGAACCGGAAGCTGTCCTTTTAGCGGTGGCTTTTGGTTCTGCTTTAGTTGCAGCTTTTATGGCGGTATTTGGTTCGGCTTTTTTGGCAGCCGGTTTCACGGCAACGGCAGGTTTTTCAATGAAAACGCCGGCCAGAAGGTCCGTTAACATGACAGGGGTTGCTGCCTTTGCGATCTTTGCTGCCAGTGGCTTGTCACCCATAACATCGTGAACCCAGTTGGAAAAATCATTCCTTTGGGCGGTCACATGATGAAAAAACACTTCTTCCGGCATATTATGAATCATGGTATACAGTTCTTTCAGATTATTGATAACCTGACCATTGACAAGGTAAAACACCTTATCCTTTTCAACATTTTTTTTTTTCTTACTCATTGTCAATTATATTAATTAGTCTAAATTGCGAGCAAAAGTATGTGTTTCTTTACAATTGAAAACTTTATTATTATGAAAAAATTCTTAAAAAATTGTAAAGTCCTGGTTTCCTCTTTATTTATTCTTCTGATTTCTTTTAGCTTATACTGACAGGATCAGCAACTTTCATCTTTACTTTCAGGGAACTGGAAGGGTGTACTCGAGTTTAACGGAACAAAGCTTACATTGGTTTTAAAAGTGAAGGGAACACCTGAACAGGGTTGGAGCGCCACAATGGACAGTCCCGATCAGGGGGCTAAGGACCTGGAAGTCAATACTATCCAAGTTAACGTGGACAGCCTGTATCTAACCAGCAACAAGCTGAAGGCAGGGTACCGGGGCAGGTGGAATGCCGGGGATCAAAAGATCAAAGGGATATGGAAACAAGGGGGTGTTGAGATCCCGCTGGACCTGATCAAAACAGACAAGGCCCCCGAGGTTTACCGGCCACAGGAGCCCAAACCTCCCTTTCCTTATACAGCCGAAGAGGTTACCTTTAAGAACCAGTTCGGAGGCATCAAACTGGCCGGGACACTAACCCTTCCCAATGGTCATGGACCCTTTCCCGCGGTAATCCTGGTCAGCGGGTCGGGGCCTCAGAACAGGGATGAAGAGCTGCTGGGGCATAAGCCTTTCCTGGTAATAGCCGATTTTCTGACCCGTAAGGGGTTTGCCGTTCTTCGATACGATGACCGCGGCACCGGGAGCTCACAGGGAACTTACGCCTCCTCCACCACCCTCGATTTCGCAACCGATGCGAAGGCCGCTTTTGATTTTCTCAGGAGCGACAGCCGCATTATCCCCTCAAAGATCGGGATCATCGGGCATAGCGAAGGAGGTATCATTGCCCCAATCGTAGCCAGTCAAAACCTGGCCACCGCCTTTATTATCATGCTGGCCGGACCCTCCCTGCCCGGTGAAGAGATCCTTTGCCTTCAGCAGGAACTGATTGCCAGGGCGTCCGGAATGCCGGATAAAGAGATCAACGAAAAGGTGAGACTGAATAAGAAGATATTTTCTATCGTCATTCATGAAAAAGATACGGCCACAGCCAGAAAAAAGATAACCGCCCTGCTGGAAAAAGAGACCCTGAAGCCAGGTGAAGGGTCAAAGGATGCTGCACAGGCGAAAGCCACCATCAATCTGCTGGTAAACCAGGTCCTTTCCCCCTGGGTTAAAGCCTTCCTGACCCTGGACCCTGCCATGTATCTGCAGGTGGTCCGCTGCCCTGTCCTCGCCCTTTACGGAGAGAAAGACCTGCAGGTGCCCTCCAAAGACAATATCAAGCCCATGAAAAAAGCCCTGGCCAAAGCGGGCAATTCCGATTATGAAGTACTTGAATTAGAAGGGCTAAATCACCTCTTCCAGAATGCCAAAACAGGTTCTCCGGATGAATACAGCCAGATCAGCGAAACCATTTCACCTAAAGTGCTGGATATACTCGCTGCCTGGCTGAAACTGAAGACCAAATAAGGTTCAGGGTGCCTGATCGATAAAATATCCATCTTCTACCCTCCTGCCTTTTTGGCTTTATATCCCATGTTTATCAGGCAGGACAATATTTTATCCCTGAAATCGCCCTGTATCAGAATTTCCTCTTCTTTCACGCTTCCGCCTGTGCCACACGAAGCTTTCAGCACCCTGGCCAGTTCCTTCATGTCCTCCTCCTTCCCGATAAATCCTTTAATTACAGTGACTTGTTTACCTCCCCTGTGATTCTTTTCAAGCCATATTCTCAGGTTCTGCTCCCGGGAAGGCAAGGTATCTTTCTCATTATCAGACTCATAATTATAGTTATAATCAGGGTTTGTCGAGTACACGACTCCGGAAGGTTTTTTCTTTGACATACAGATTGATGTTACGAAGGAATAATAATTTTCAATGAATTGGGATTCACAAGAATATGTAAATCTTTTTCAACCTGTACAGGCTCTCCGTCAATGTTAACTGCGTTGTTGTTTTGCCTGAATACTCTGATTTCCTTTGCCTTGAATGATTCAACTGTCTTCAATTTATTGATACGGCTGGTGAAGAGAAAATGAGCGATAACGGGCAAATAAAAGAGGGAAGGTTTGTCAACCACGCACACATCGATTAACCCGTCATCGAGCCTGGCTTGGGGTGCAATAGCTGTGTTATAGCCAAACTGGCTGGAGTTGGCAAAACTGATAAATAACGCTTTACGTTCAACTTCCCTGCCATCCAGGATGATTTTGTAGGGTTGAGGCAAATACTTCAGGTAATCCCTGAGGGCCACCTTCAGATAGGTGAAAAAACCTCTTCTTTTCTCTTTTGAAAACTTCTCCGCAACGTCGGCATCAAAACCTGTCCCGGCTATGCTTAAAAAGAATTTCCCATTCAACCGGGCTGTATCAATTTGAACGACTTTCCCGGTATTTAACACGGAGACGGCCTGCTTCGGATTCAGCGGAATTCTCAGGTGCCGCGCCAGGCCATTCCCTGAACCCATGGGTATGACACCCAATACGGCGCGGCTATTGACCAATGCCTTTGCAATCTGGTTAACAGAGCCATCACCGCCCACTGCAACAACCACCTCGACACCCTCAGCCAATGCATTTGAAGCCAGCTCTGTACCATGACCAATAGCCCGGGTATAGGCAAAAGAATACTCATATTGCTGTCTGTCCAGTCTCCTTTCCACCACCTTTTCAAAACCTTTCTGCCGGCCTGTCCCTGAAACGGGATTAATGATAAACAATATCTTTTTTTTATTTCCCATGGGATCAATAACCACGACTATTCGGTAACGGTGAGCTGATTCTTTGAAACCCTATTGTTATACTGTTGAATGACAGCCTTTAAGAAGTTGGTCAGCGGGATCACCGAGGGATCATTTTTCCCCACAAGGTTGATTTTTTGCATGTGATCCTTATTTAGATCGTACAAACCATTCAATCCCTCACCGGAATAAACCATGGCATAACGATCCCTGATCAGCAGGTATGAACTATTCAGGTAACTCAAGGCAAAGCGGGGCCAGGTTTTGTCAAAGACCGAACCCCCAAAGCCTATATATGGAAGGTCGTACCCCACCACATCCAACACGGTAGGCATAATGTCGAGTTGTTGTACTATTCTTTCATCCATCCCCTGTAAAGATGATCCCTGCCGGAAAAAAACAATGGGAATGGAATATGTGCCGACCCTGGTTTTATAGTAAGGAAGGTCTGCTTCGGCCGTGTGATCTGCCGTTATCACGAACAAGGTATTGTTGAACCATGGCATTTGGCTGGCTGTTTGGAAAAATCTCTTCAGCGAATAATCCGCATAACCGATGGCTTCATGAATGGGTAGCCGGCCTTTCGGGAAACGGCCTGTGTATCGCTGCGGAATGGTATAAGGGTGGTGGCTTGAAAGGGAGAAAATTACGCTGACAAAGGGAGCCGGCGTTTTATTCAGTTCCTTTGCGAAGTACTGAAAAAATGGTTCATCAAAAATGCCCCATTTGCCGTCGAAATCCTTGTCATTGGCATACTCGCTTCTTCCGTAATACCTGTCAAATCCTGCAATCCGGGCAAAAGCATCAAAATTCATCGTTCCGTTGTTGCCTCCATGAAAGAAGGAAGAATGGTATCCTTTTTCTTTCAGCAGGTTGGGAAGACTGTTTATCTTATTGCCTGCAAACGAAGAGGTTATATAGTCATTGTTCATCCATGAGGGCAAACTGGCTACAATAGCGGGGATTCCTTCAATAGACCGTTTACCGTTGGCAAATCCGTTAAAGACCAGGGATTGCTGCATCAATGAGTCAAGAAAAGGCATATATCCTTTTGAATGTTCGTCTGATGACCTTGTATTCAGAAAAGAAGAAAATTCAGAGGAGAAACTCTCCATTATGATGACAACCACATTCATGGGTTGGAATGGTTTGAAAGAGGCCTGATGAACAGGGTTATAGAGCTTTTCAAGCTGTTGTCCATCACTGAAGTACCGGACCTGTGTGATCTCGTTTTGATTCCAGGTTTTAATGATGGAGAAAGGAGTGTTTAGCACCAACGGGACATAGGAAGGCTGGGCAAACTGCCCGGCAGACATCAGGTGGATCGGCTTGAGTTGGAAACCTCCCCTTATACCGACAACACAAAAAGCCATCATTAAGACGAATAGCAGGATATCCCGGAGAAAGACAGTGCGGGTTTTCTTTTTAGGTATTTCAACCCTGATCTTCTTTTTAAACAAGATAAGCAAGACTGTTAAACCCAGCAAGATGACAAAGATGTACCAGAAGTCTTTCATGTATTGGGGCAGAAGATTGATCAGGTCATCACCCCCGGCCTTCATATAATTAAAAAAATCACCGGTCATCCGTTTCTGGGTAAACCGGAAATATACGGAATCGGCAAGGTTAGCAGCAAAGGCAAGGAAGTTGCCTGTAAAAAACAGCAGCCCTGCAATAAACCGGGGCCACTTTTTCTGCATCCATGGAAAGGGCAGGTTGATCAGGAAGAAATATGGCAGGTTGACCATCAGGAGGGCTGAAAGGTCAAACCGGCAACCACCCAGCACGATCTGAACAGAAGAGGTAAATCCTTCATATGGAAAAAGAGATGGGCTGAAAATCCAGAGTGCAAGCCTGGTGAATGAGTAAAGGAACATCAGGAAAAGGATAGTGAACCAGCTTACCAGGAAAGGGCTCCCCTGGTACCAGTAACGTTTCTTTTTTCCTTTTGGCATCATCACATGTCAAATTTAAGAGAATCCTGACAAGTGTTCCAATTTTTCAACTAAAAACCATCAGGTAATACCAGACACATTAACAAGTTGTTCGTTGACAAGTAGTTAAAAAAAAAGAGGTATCCGGAGACACCTCTCTTTTTCACTGAAAACGTATTTATTACAGTTTGGTATAGGTTGCGTTACCGTCATCAGCACCGCCAGCAGTATAAGCTACATGATAATTCATGGTTAAGATCTTCTTGGTAGCTCCGTCATAGGTACCAGTACCGGTAATAACACCTTCATATCCGGTAGGCATTCCCGGAGGGGACTGGGAAGGAATGGTAACCTGATTTCCGGAGATGGTCACAGCAACAGTAACAGTGGCACCAAAACCTCCGAAGTTACTGAAGAGGAGTTTGTTATAATCAGTTGAAGATGCAACGGTTACCGTGTAGGTATAAGTTCCGCCATTGGTCCCTGTTACGATATCGCTTACATCATAAGTTCCCTTCAGGAGTTCCGCTTTCACATATACATTACGGGTTGCCGTAACTTCGTTGCCTGCGTCATCGGAAACAGTGTAGGTAAGGACATACTTGTTAACTGCATTTTTGTCGACTGTACCGGTAATAACCACTTTGCTGGTAATAACACCATCTTTGTCGTCATTAGCAACATAGCCCGGATCAACCCAGGTATCGCCCAGGTTAATAGTTACATCACCCCCGGTCAGGGTAATGGTTGGAGCTGTGGTGTCATCTTTTTTACATCCGCTCATAAACATCATTCCTGCCCCCAGAGACACGAATGCAACAATCATTAATACTCTTTTCATTTTTCTTGGATTTAAGTCTGACAATAAATTTATGTACTATTTCTCATTCTAAATTTCGTGCCAAAATTAAAAAAAAAATCTCAATTAATATTTGTTTGATAAAAAATGTACCTTTGCGCCACAAAATTAAGTTACATTCTAACCCAAAAACTGTTTACGATCATGAAAAAATTGTTTACACTTTTATTATGTGCCGGAATGATGGCATTTCTGGCTTGCGGCCCTAGTGCTGAAGAAAAAGCTGCTATGGAAAAAGCAAAACAGGATTCCATTAATGCCGTAATTGAAAAGAACAAACAGGATTCTATTGCCACTGTTGAGAAAGCAAAAGCTGACTCTATTGCTGCTGCTGTTGAAAAAGCAAAAGCTGATTCAATTGCAAAGGCTGAGGCTGCAAAAGCAAAAAAACCTGCCAAAAAAGCAAAAGAAGCCAAAGAAACTCCAAAACCTACTCCTAACAAATCAAGGCCGGGAGCGACCAAGGTTAAGTAAAGAAATCAGGGGCTCAGGCCCCTTTTTTTTTGCGCATTTTTCATCGTTATAAATGATTGTATAAGATATTAAAGAATGTTCGAATTGGAAACCGTTGTCACAACCGGTAATAAAGGCAAAGGGATACGGTCTGATTGTTCTGTTACTATTGAATTGACTACTGACGGTGGCATCCAGCTTCAGCTTGACAGCAAAGTGAAGGTGATGTATGGAGAAAGCATCAGCCGCCTGGTTTATGAGATAGCAGACTTTTTTGAGATCAGGAATGCCCGTATTCACCTGGAAGATTCGGGTGCACTGCCTTTTGTGATCGCAGCCAGGCTTGAAGCAGCTATTAAACGACTCATTCAGACAAAAAAGGAATACCTGACACCCTTTCTCGAAACCAACAAATACAGCACCAGGCGCGACATTTACCGGTTTTCAAGGCTTTACCTGCCCGGCAATACCCCACCCCTGATGATCAATGCCGGGCTTCACAAACCCAATGGAATTATCCTCGACCTGGAGGATGCCGTTGCCCCGTCAAAAAAAGCCGAAGCCCGTTTCCTTGTCCGTAATGCCCTTCGGTCACTAGACTTTTACGGTGCCGAGAGAATGGTTCGCATCAACCAGATACCCAAGGGATTAGATGACCTTGACTATGTCATTCCGCATAATGTTAACCTGATCCTGATCCCTAAATGTGAAACGGTTGATCATATCAACCAGGTGAACCGGAAGATAAGGGAAATCCAGGAGAGGACAGGTGATTCAACGGATGTTTGGCTGATGCCCATCATTGAAAGCGCCAGGGGAATAGTCAATTGTTATGAAATCGCACAGGCCGCCGACAATATCGTTGCCATGGCCATTGGATTGGAAGACCTCACAGCCGACCTGGGCAATAAAAGAACCGCCGAAGGAAATGAAACATTTTTCTCCAGAAGCAAGGTTGTTATTGCCTGCCGGGCAGCCGGGATCCAGCCTATCGACTCAGTATTCTCAGATGTTGCTGATATGGAAGCACTTAAACAAAATGTACTGAGGTCAAAAGCCATGGGGTTTGACGGAATGGGTTGCATCCATCCGCGCCAGATCAAGGTCATTCATGAAGGCTTTTCACCGGATGACCAGGAAATCAATAAATCAAAGAAAATTGTCAAAGCATTTTATGAGGCTACTGCCAAAGGCCTGGGTGTTGTTTCCCTGGGAACCAAGATGATCGATCCACCCGTTGTAAAAAGGGCACAGCGAACCATTGAACTGGCCATAGGAATGAACAAATTATCACCCAACTGGATGGAGGAGGAAGAAAATGAAAAAATATGACAACCTGGTCATGAACGCAGCCGGAAGGCTTGTTCCCGGTGAACTCAACGGTAAACAGGTCATCCCTTATATGGGTGTGGGAAAGTTTATTCCTGATGGCAGAAAGTATGCACCCCCTATCTCTTCCTGCGCCAATTATCCTTCAGATGGGAACAAAATAGTCGGAAGTCTCAGGGAAGCCTTGGAAAAATGCGGTCTTTCAGATGGGATGACCCTCTCTAACCACCATCATTTCCGAAACGGCGACCTCATCGCCATCCAGGTTTTTGATATAGCTAAGGAAAAAGGGATTAAAGACCTCGTCTGGTTTCCTTCCGCTTCTTTTCCGGTGCAGGAACCTATGACTAAATACCTGGAAGACGGGACCATTAACAGGATTGAAGGGAGCATGAACGGTGCATTGGGAAGATTCTGTTCTGAAGGAAAAATGAAAGGAATCGGCGTACTTCGTTCTCATGGAGGCAGATACCAGGCGATTCAGGATGGGGATGTGGTGATCGATATCGCCATCATTGCCGCTCCCAGTGCCGATGCTTTCGGCAATGCCAACGGGGTGAACGGCCCTGCCGCTTGTGGCCCCCTGGGTTTTGCCCTTGGAGATTCGCAATACGCTCATAAAGTGATAGTCGTCACCGATAACCTTGTCCCTTTCCCCTGTATCCCCTGGCAGATCCACGGTAATAATGTGGATTATGTAGTGTTGGTTGATAAGGTTGGCTTGCCTGAAAAGATCGTTTCCGGGACCACCGAGATCACCAAAAGCCCTGACAGACTGATGATCGCTGAAATGACGGCACAATTCTGTGATGAAGCCAGTATCATATACGACGGCTTTTCCTTCCAGGCAGGTGCAGGCGGAACCGCTTTGTCTATCGGCATCTATTTTTCAGAAATTCTGAGAAAAAGGAAGATCAAAGCCCGTTTCCTCAGGGGAGGGTCCAATAAATACCCGGTACAAATGCTGGAAGAAGGGCTGGTTGACTATATCCTTGACGGACAGACTTTTGACCTGGAGGGAGTACGTTCGATGCGGGAAGACCCCAGACATGTCGACACCAGTCCTTTCACCAGCTATAACTATCACGGGAAAGGCAACTTTGCCTCTATGGTGGATGTGGCTATCCTCGGGGCTACCGAAGTAGATGTCAATTTCAATGCAAATGTGGTCACTCACTCCGATGGATATTTACTGCACGGTATAGGCGGGTGGCAAAACTGCCTGTTCTCAAAATGTACCATCCTCCCCATCCCTCTTTTCCGCGACCGCATGCCCGTGATCCGCGATAAGGTCACTACCCTTTGCGGACCCGGCGAACTCATAGATGTCATCGTCACTGAAAGGGGCATCGCTATTAATCCCCTACGTACCGATCTGATTGACAAGCTGAAAGGATCGGCACTGCCCGTCAAGACCATTCATCAACTGCAAAAAGAAGCCGAGGAAATTTGCGGCGGTAAACCGGCAAACCCGAGGCTTGGAGAAGAAATTGTTGCTGCCGTTAAGTGGGTGGATGGAACAGTTATTGATGTAGTCAGGAGAGTTATTTCTGAGTAAAGAAAAGTTGCAGGCGCGATAGAGTAAACTGCACCTGCAACTTTCCGCTTTCAGTTTTTGATAAATTTGGTAAGAAGGCTGCGGTTCTCACCGCTGTATTTGAACAGGTAGATCCCCGGAGGAAGGGTATTTACCGACAAGGCCCTGACCTTCCCAACTAAATTATCCAGACACAACTTACACTCACCCAAAAGGTTATACACTTCAATCCTGTAAGGCTTAAGCTGTTCGTCTGTAAATCTCACGGTAACCCAATCGTTACCGGGGTTTGGGTAGATTTCCCAACCGACCTCAGGAATCCCTGCCTGTTCAGGGTTCATTTTATCACAAGGCAAGGTTGAAGGACAAGGTTCGATAGCGGCTCTGAATTCAGCGGAGGCCAGCGCCCGGAACCCATCCGACAGGGTAACCTCCTTGTTGGCAATGAACTGTATCTCAGCAAGTGCCGGAATCGTCAAAGGGCAGTTGTTCCCTCCTGAACGGATAATACCTCCGTATACATTACCGTTCATTCCCGGGTTAACATCCAGGCTTTGGCTGCATGCCTCAACCAGGGCCGAACAATCGATAACCCGGACCTTCAGGGAGGTCTGGTCCTTACAGTCAAACCCGCTCTCCACATTGCAGTTATTATCCCAGGCTTTCAGGGTAAGGCTGTATGTTCCCGGCGTGACAAAATTGTAAACAAAAGACTGGTCCTGGGCGCTGTTTATCACACATCCGGGTTCCTGGAAAGGATGACCCGATTTGGAAGCTAACTGGTTGCCCGACGGAAGGCTGCAAATACTCCAGTAGTTATCGGTTTCGCAGGGAAAATTACTTGTACCGGGTGGGTCCTGGCAGCTCCCGCACCAGGGAACAAAGGTCATATCCCAAAAACAGCTGATCCCTAAAGGCACGATTAACTGTCCGTTGATCAGGTGGTTAATTTTTGTTACAAGGCAATGCTGGGGTAAAAATACGGTAACATTGGTGCTGAATGTCTTTCCGCAACCATTCTGATCACAAATATGCAATGAAACAGGATAATTTCCAGGTTGGGAATAGGTAACCGAATAAGGTCCCTGGGTGGTACCGCCGGGTAAAGACGGCTGGGCAGCAGTCAGGGGATCAGGCCCAAATGTCCAGTTATAGAGATACGGCGGTGTCCCGCCACTGCTGGCATCCGTAAAACATACCGCTGAGTTGGCCGGTGCACTGAAAGTGCCGGAACCCGGACTCATTGAAAAAGCCGCCAGCAGGTCATCACAGGGACTACCTCCGATAATGGTAACTGATTCCGGACAAATAACCATCTGACCGGAAAAATCGCTGATCGTCACCGCCAGGTTAAAGGTGCCTGAATTATTGTATGCATGAGAGACTGATTCATTGGCAAAACCGGATGATACCGGGATGATGGTCCCATCTCCGAAATCAAACAAATATTGATAAGGCGGTGTCCCATTGAACACAGCTCCCTGGAAACTAACCGGGTTTCCCAGGCTGGACAGGAAAGGACTGACAAAACAGGATACATCCAGGGAGTTTGTCCCATCGGACACTGTAATCGTTCCGCTTACCATATCTGAACCAGCCGTGTTCTGCACTACCAGGACGACTGTATATACACCTGCCTGATCGAACATCACAGTCGGGTCCGCCATGACCGAAGCCGGTGCAACCCCGTCGAAATCCCAGTACCATTGATCCGGCCCGCCGGTCGACAGATCCATAAAGTGAACCGCGGTATTTAGGTTTATCACCACATCCTTTGGGGCAAAGTCCGCAACCGGGACCTGCTGGGTGGTGGTAACCGTAACTACCCCCGTTTTGACGGAACTCCCGAAGGTATTGGAAACAGTGAGTGAAACAGGAAAAACCCCGGGATCAGGATATTGGACCATCGCATTCGAACTGGTTGAATTTCCGGGAGTTCCACCGGGAAACTCCCATGACCAGGAACTGATGATACCCGTAGAGAGATCTGTAAAACTGACCACATCACCCTGGTAAACAATGGGATTTATCGGTTCAAAATTAGCCACCGGGGGTGTAGTTTCAACCACTACGATCTGGTGTACAATGTCTAAAGATTCATATGGCTGGGGACTCCAGGAGGTAGATGTTTGCCTGACCGGGAAACTGTTACCGGATATATATCCTACATTGGTGAATCCCTCAACAGGGTTATCTGCAATATCATGTCCCCCTATCTTCAGGAACACCAAACCCACGGGCAGGGCAGATGCAGGTACATTAAACTCCCATACCTTTTTGTGTGATCCTTCAACCGGAGTGTAAATAGTTGAATGCCAGCTGCATACCGTCAATGAAGCGTCATTCATAGGCTCACTATAGGTTATTTGTACGATGATATTATTTCCTGCTGGGCAAGCACTATTATATGTAGTTGAAAATGTGAGATTTACGTTATTCCAATTCCAGCCATCACTGGAAAACGGAGTAACCGCATTTTCCAGCCTGGCCGTCACTTTCATAACAAAAGGTCTGAAGTTATCTATCCTGATGGTCTGGGAGACTGCCACATCGCTGCAAAATGTTTCACCAGTCACCCGCGTACCCCTGACAAAGAACTGGTATTTTCCGTCGCTGTACCTGGCATCCATATTATTGTTTGCATAAATAACCGGCTGACCCAATACATGATTCTTGTGGATCCTTGTCTTAATATCGGAAAAGTAATACAGGTCAGTTGGTTGTTCATTGTAGGCAAATGGCATAATTCCTGTTTGTACCGGAGAACCAAAACCCGGCTGGCTTATGATGGACGGGTAAATGGTTGAACTGGTCCGGGCCCCGTTTGACATATATGACCGGTAAACAGGCCCCTGAACCAATGTATAAGCTGAATTTGATCCTCCCCAATGGGAATACGGCTCCTCCGCATCATCCTGCCGGCGGATGAACAACTCCACCTTATCCATATCCATTACAGCCGAACTATAATACTGGTTGGGCGCCAATCCAAGACTTCCCGGGTTAAGCATCTGGCAATAAACAGATATTGAGCCAGTTATATTTCCTGGGTAATCAATATTATCATAATCCACAGCCAGGTTATTGAATCCGGCAGGAAAAATGTCATAAGCGGTGTTAAAATGAGGGATCACCTCAAAGGGATCTTTGGCATTTGCAATTCCCTGGGGGTCTAAAGCCGGATCAGCGGGATGATAAAGATGGAGGTGAGAAGCATTGGTAGCCGAGTTACCGAGTGGAGCGATAACCTGGCCCTGCACTGCATGGTTGGTAACTGTGTAAGTTATCCCGTTAAAAGTAACGGTAGCTCCTGCTACCGGTCCAAGTGCTTTTCCAGCAGCTATATTAATGATAGCCAGGGAAGTACTGTTGTTGCATTGCTTCAGTACAAGGTCACCAACCTGGATGGGCGGACTGGTGCTGTTGAAAAGATGTCCGTACCCGAAATCCAGGTTTTCGGGTCCGTCAATGACCAGGTATATGTAAGTGCCCACTCTCTTCAGCTGAGTGATGATACCGTTTACAGGGGAAAGCAGGTGGAAACCATAATCCTCTGTGCCGGGCAGGGTAATATCAACTCCCCTGTGCCAGTCAGTAGCACCGCTACAATTTCGCTTTCCGAAATCGGAAATGATGTGATCTGTTGTATTGAGTACATGGAAGGTTTGAGCTTGTGCTCCCGGGCTGCAGGTAATACAGGGTAAATACTGAAGTGCAACCTGTGCCTTCAGCCCCAATGATAAAATGACCAGAAATATCCAGCATCCTATTCTGCTTTTTTCTCCCAGTGATTCCATTTCATATCCTCCCCGCTAAAATCCTTCTCAAAATAATCCATGGCTCCTCCCTTAAATAGAATCCCCTCAGGCATAAAAGAATCGATATTGAGCATCTGACTCTTGGTGTAACGTTTCAGATAAATCCGGCTCTTTTTGCAATCAAATACTTTAACCCATGTATCTGTCTGATTTACACCTTTTTCCGCCGGGTATAACACATTGAGCATACCCGGGAAGAAAAAATGAAAGCCGTATGACTCGCCATTCAATTCAAAATATTTGCTTTTGTCCTGTATATTAAAGATCTTAAAGCCTTCTTTCAGCCAGGTGGTGTCCGCCACGGTCAGCCCAAAGCTGAAACAGAGATAAGTGCCCGCCTGATCGATATCGATATCGATCACATTCGCATCATTATCAAGAAGGTTGAACAGTTCAGTCCCATCCGGTTTATAAATCCACAGCTTTGAATACGTTAACCTTGGTTCAGTAGTGCTACAGGCATAAAAACGGTAATTCAGCACGGCATAATCCGGTCTTTTGTAATCCACAATGTCAAAATATCCGACAGGTAAAGTAAGAATATCGGCTTGCGGAATTCCGAATTTGGTTAATACCTTTCCCGGAAGAACATCTTTCAGCTTGAGACCTCTCATATCGTACACCTTCATACCTCTTTCGCTGGTAAGGTCATCATTCACCGGAAAAGGCAGGTTGCCGAAAGGATTAAATGCAGCTACATCAATGGTCCCTACTGCTATCTTTTTGTCAATATCGCTGAAGATAACCGTTTTCAGTACCGGTATTACCTGGTGGATAGTATCGTAACGGTAATCGATTCTGTAGTGCTGGGCTCCGGCATAGTAACCGAATGTCATGACTACAAGGCTGGTTAAAAGAAATTTCTTCATTTTGGTTTGATTATTAGGTTATTATCAGAAATTTTCAATGCTTCACGTATATTCCCGATCTCCTTCTGTAAATTAATAACATAAAGTGTCAATTCTTCCACCTTTGTTAATAAAATTTTATTCATTTCACCCACTTCCACTCCATCAGTTAAAACCTGATTTTCAGAAGGGACCCCTGGTAGGAACTGATTCTTTTGTATAAATCTCTCTAAATCAGAAAGATCCATTAGGGGATAATCTGCCGACAGAACATGATCAGCCCAGTTTTGAATGGTAACGATGACTTCCTTTGCCACCACCTTTCCATTAACAGCCAGTTTATAATCCAGGTGGGGTGAAGACAAAGCCAGGTCGCCCCCGATAAAAACCTGCCCATTGTCTTTAAGCGTTAAAGATTTTGACCAGTCCCATCCGGTCCCTCCATTTTGAGGGGCGATGATCAGGGCATCTCCTACCCAGGGCCTTGAATGGATGATAAAGTTCTCCCCGGGTTTCCCCAGGACAATATCGCCATAAACATCCAACCTGGCTTCGGGGTCTGTTTTTCCAATGCCCACATCTCCCGAATTATAGTATATCACGTTATTGGCTGCCGGTTGCCAGTATGAAAATGCCTTGGTGGTCTGCAAACTTCCGTCCGGGAAACGGATGCCTCCGGTCTTGGTCTCGATGATCCCGTTTACCGTCAGCATTTCTGAAGGAGTCGTGGTACCTATCCCGACTTTTCCGATGGTCCCAATTCCGGCTGAGGGCCCCACGAAAAGGGTTGGAAGATTACTATTAAATCCAATCATCAGTGAACTGCTCAGCGCATTCACCAAAGGATGCTCGGATGAATATCCCATTCCGAGAACAAATGAATTCATGTTGGCGGCACTGACCAGGTTCCCCATGGCCAGCCCCGACCAGCCCGAAGCGCTTGAATAATTCCCAAGGGCAATGGATCTCAGGCCATTTGATAAATTACCCATCCCAAGTGACAGGGAATAATCCCCGGTCGACTGGGAGCCATACCCGATGGCGGTTGAATACTGTCCTGTGTTGACTGTTCCTGCACAGTTCACACAGCTTTGTGCCTTTATTTGGTTAACGGACAAGAGCAAAAACAGGAATATTAATGTTATTATATTGATTTTCATTGTTTTAGATATTATTGATAATATAAAATTTCAAAAACACATAAGTTTTGACATCTTTTCATTGCGGGTCCAGCACCGTAGGTACACCCGGCGAATTGCTCTGGTGAGGAAGTCCATATGTAATCCTGCCCTTATGCTGCGCTATCTGTGAAGGACCCAGCTCACCCTGGAGCACCAGGCTGACAAAGAATTTATTGGGTGGCTGGGTTGTCGGGCCAACCAGGTCGACGATCACCGAATTCATGCTGCTGAGATAAAACCACATCTCCTCCGGTGTCAGGCAGGTGTGATAGTTGGGTAACGCAGGATCACTGTAGAAAAGCAGGTAGTCGTACTGGTTATCGCCAGGGACCAGGTCTGAAGGGTTAACAAACTGGTTGCCAACGATATCCTTCGACTCTATGTCCGTATAATACTGGTGATACCCGCTTGGAAGGGGATAGTTGGCCTTGAACCATTCCTGGTATTGAAGGATCATCCGTGCTGCATCGCAGCCATATCCCTGGCCAATATAGGGTCCGCATTTACCCGCATTTCCGCCGAAGAACCAATAGTCGGTAGCATCATAGGGATTGTTGAAAGGAACGGTGGATGTTTTGGTAAAACCGGTCACCATTAACATCTTTACCCGGAAATACGCCGGATTATCAGCGATGTCCATCGTAAGGTCAGTAACAATTACCTTCTTGTTCAGAACCGGGATCCTGTCAAAGAAGAATTCAGCGGAATCCGTCAGCTTTTCCAGGCATACAGCTACATCCTGCAAGGATGCCGAATCATCGGGATGCCTCGGGACCAGGATGACGAGCGAATCTTTCTTACAACCCGAAACAGCCTCCGACGGAAAACTGTAACAATAATTCAGGGAGGCTTCCAGCAGCCATAAGGCTTCTTTACGGCCAAGCATTTCCGAAGTTTTCACATTCGGATTGGCAGACAGCATTTCACATTTTTTACGGAAGGTGATGATCTTGTTTTCCAGGGCCGCCTCCTGTACCAGATCTGCCTCAATTCCCACCCGCCTTTCTTTCGCTGCTTTCCCGCCCAAGGAATCCTTCCGGCAGGAATGCACCACTGCCGCTCCTGCAACCAACAGGACCAGCAACACAAAAAACATCATCTTTTTCATAGGATTAGTATTAATTACAACCCTATAGATGAAATTCAGGCCCGAAATGGAATTTTTTTTGCGGTTTTTTTTACTTTTTCTTAAAAAATCCTTTTGATGATCCTCAACCGGTGGGAATATTCCCCGCAGTCGCGCCGGAAAATACCCTGATGGTCAATTACATCCTTACGCACCTGGCCTGAGGCGTGGAGGATCCTGTCGGGACCAAGTAAGATGCCCACATGAACGATACGGCCTTCTTCGTTGTCGAAAAAAGCCAGGTCACCGGGGAGGACTTCATTAAGAAAATGTATGGTCTTGCCGGTCAATGCCTGCTGGCCGGCATCCCGGGGAAGACCGATCCCGTTAACCTTGAAAACAATCTGTACCAGCCCGCTGCAGTCAATTCCGAAAAAACTTCTTCCACCCCATAAGTAAGGGGCACCCTTAAATAACATCGCAGTTCTTATCAACTCTTCCCTGTCCGGCACTAGGGATACAGGCTTAATCATACCCTCAAGGCAGTATCGCTTCCCGTTCAGCTCGAACCTGTCTTCCTGAACATTCCTGACCACAGAACCAAATACGACCGGTGTACGCTTTTTACCGCAACTATCTTCCCTTACCCAGGAAAGCAGATCGGTGAAATAAAACTGATTCTCTATATAATCAGTTACAAATGAATGGTTTGTGACTCTTGTATACTGCTTTTCCGACAGCCAGCCCTCGTACTCATCATAAAGTGTCCGTATCCTTAACCATTGATTATCCTTTTCAAGTATGGTAAAGAAATCGCCGAACAGCAACTGGTTTACCATTTCACCCCGGTGGCCGGGAGTCGAGCGCACCGGTACAACACTCAGCGTACAGCATCCGTAATTTTCCATTGTCAGCTTAATCGGCTTTCAAAGGTAAAGAGAATTACAGTATTTGGAATTTGATTTTCACAGACTGCAATGTGGAAAGATGGAACCACCTCCTTTGTGAATTCCTCAATTCCCTTAGTGGTTAATAAGAAAGCTTCCTATTCCCGAAATCACATTTTAAACTCGCTAATGCCGTGTAATTTACTAATAATCAACTATTTATTAAACACAAGGAAAGAAGGATGTCACAAAGGAAGCCGCCAGAAAATATATTATCTTTATATTGATGAATATCCTTGATGACCATATTGACAGTTTGAAGTCACTTTGCGAAAGATACGCCGTGGATGAATTGTATGTTTTTGGATCAGTTTTATCAGATTCTTTCAGAAAAGACAGCGATCTTGACTTTTTAGTCAGTTTTTCTGATATCAATCCTGAAAATTATTTTGATAATTACATGGATTTCAGAGAGTCTCTGACAAAACTCTTCAATAGAAAAATCGATTTGCTTGAAATACAAACACTGAGAAACCCCATTTTAAAACAATCGATCGATCGAAGCAAAAGAAAACTTTATGGAAGAACGGATACTAAAATGGCTGTATGATATTCAGGCCGCCATTGATGAAATCGGGAGTTTTTTCCTGAATCATCCAAAGAATCTCAACAGTTATTAGTCAGATATACTTCTTAAACGGGCCATTGAACGTGATCTGGAAATTATCGGAGAAGCTGTTAACCGTATTCTGAAAACTGACCCTGATTTCCCTCTTGATAGTGCAAGACGAATAGTTGGACTCAGAAACCAGATCATTCATGCTTATGACTCGATATCAGATGAGAATATCTGAGCTATTCTAGTCAAATATCTCCCTCAGCTTTCAATTGAAGTTAATAACATTTTCAAAAATCAACCTGAAGATAAATAACGACATAATAATTCATTTGTTAATAATTTTGATTTCAATGGTCACATAGCTTGTACCGGCTTACCGGAAGACAAGGGAGCTTCCTGGTCGCGGAACCACTATGAGGCGATGCGACCCAGGCAAAAAGTAAGAAAAAGGTTTATAAAGATAATTCCTTTCCAGTAGCCGCTGACCGACCTTGGCTGGTGCGGTCCCGGGGAACGGCAGCGGATCGGGATCCCGACGAAGGAGGGAAGCGCCGGGCGCAGTCGGGAAGCGGCGACGATGCCTCCCGGCCTGAGGGGA
>JAPLDE010000162.1 GCA_026391855.1 Bacteroidota bacterium
CTGACATCTGACATCTGACATCTGACATTTTCCGGTTTGCAGACAACAGTGGACAGTTCGCAGTTTGCAACAGGCATTTGGCAGAACAATAATAAAATGATTCTGTTTTATTTAGTACATTTCATGCAAATAAAAGCAAACACTTTTTATTAGGGTATTTCATTCAGTTTCAATAACTTAATATTATTAATGATGAGAAAAACCGTATTATTACTGTTGCCTTTGGCATTGGTCCTTCTGTTTGCAGGATGCAAGCTAAAATCAGGTACTAATGGTGAAAAAGCGCCCTTGGTCGACATGAAATCCTTTTTCAAAAACGGGATAAAAAGTACCTTCCGCATTTCTCCCGATGGAAATTTCTATTCCTATCGTGCTGATTATAAGGGGAAAATGAACATTTTCGTCCAGAAAGTAGGAGACACCAACGCAGTTCGTGTTACAAACGACACCCTCCGCAGTATCGGGATGTATTTCTGGAAAGGTCAGCGGCTGGTTTATATGCAGGATATAGGGGGAGATGAAAATTTCCAGATCTTCTCTGTTAAACCCGATGGCTCCGGTATGAAAGCACTGACTCCTTTTCCGGGCTATCGTTCAGGCATTCTTGACGACATGCATTATGTACCCGGAAAGGACAAAGAAATGCTGGTCTCCATCAACAAAAGAGACAAAGAATATTTTGACCCTTATCTGCTGAACATTGAGAGCGGAGAGCTGAAGCTGGTTTATGAAAACAAGAAGAACTTCGATAACTGGATTACCGACAATGCCGGGGTTATCCGTATCGCTACAAAAACCGACGGGGTAAATATTACCTATTTATACCGGAACACTGAAAAAGAAGATTTCAAAGAACTACTCACCACTTCCTACAAAGAAACTTTCTCACCCCAGTGCTTTGATCCGACCAATAAAACCATGTTTGTTCTGACAAATATAGGAAGGGATAAAATGATCCTGGTGGAATATGACCCTCAGAACAAAAAGGAGATCAGGGAGTTATATGCAAATCCGGATTACGACATGGGTTCGGTATTTTATGATGCAAAGCGAAAAGTACTGGCCAGTGTAAGTTGGACCGCTGAAAAGACAGAGAAACATTTCTTCGACAAACAATGGGAAAGTATCCATCAGAAGCTGCAAGAACAGTTTAAAGATTACGAGATCAGTATCGTAGGTTGGGACGACATGCAAAAGAACGGTATCGTCCATATTTCCAGCGACAGATTGCCGGGCAAGTATTACATCTTTGACTTTGCCACCCTGAAGACTACAGAAGCCTCCAATCCTTATCCCTGGATCAATGAAAAGGATATGGCTGAGATGAAACCCATCACTTACCAGAGCAGGGACGGTTTAACGATCCATGGTTATCTTACCCTGCCCAAGGGTGTTGATCCCAAAAACCTGCCGGTGATCATCAATCCGCACGGGGGACCCTGGTATCGCGATGAATGGTATTATAATCCGGAGATCCAGTTTTTGGCAAACCGGGGTTATGCCGTGCTGCAGATGAATTTCAGGGGAAGTACGGGTTATGGCCGGAAATTCTGGGAAGCATCCTTCAAGGAATGGGGCAGAAAGATGCAGGATGACATCACCGACGGGGTTGAATACCTGAAAAAAGAAGGCATTGCCGATCCTAAAAGGATAGCCATTTATGGCGGAAGTTATGGCGGATATGCCACCCTGGCCGGAGTCGCTTTCACTCCTGATCTGTATGCCTGTGCGGTTGATTATGTAGGAGTGGCCAATCTCTTCACCTTTATGAAAACCATCCCACCTTACTGGAAACCTTATCTCGACCAGTTCCGTGAGATGGTAGGCGATCCGAAGAAAGACAGCCTGCTGATGGTGGCAGCTTCTCCCGTTTTTCATGCCGACAAGATCAAGGCTCCCTTGTTTGTTGCCCAGGGAGCCAATGACCCCAGGGTAAACAAGGCTGAAAGCGATCAGATGGTGGAAGCCCTGAAAAAGAGGGGAATCCAGGTGGAATACATGGTCAAAAACGATGAAGGCCATGGTTTTGCCAACCAGGACAACCAGTATGATTTCTACGGAGCCATGGAGAAATTCCTTGAAAAATACCTGAAACCGGCGAAATAACAGAATATTATCGCCGCCGGTTTCCTCACTCCCTGATCTTACATTCACGTTCTCTCCTCTTGGAGAGAATGTAATAGTTTATTGTCTGTCCCTTTCTGAAATCCCTGGTGGTTCCAAGATATTGCACATGTTATTTTCTAAGAAAAAATATTTTGGACTACTTAGGAAGTAGTTATATCTTTACCATTTGTAACCAACAAAACCTAAGAAAAATGGCAGCAAAATTAGTTTTCTCCATGGCCAATAGTTTCTCACAGGGCTATGGATCAAAAGTAGGAATCTGCACTGCAGCTTCATATGCATGGGCAAAGGCATGCCTGAAGAAACGAGGAGGGGTGAAATCTTTTAGTGAGATAGGAATCGACGCCCCTACGCTTAATATTCAAATGGCGACTCTCCGGCGTTTTGATGCCGATGGTAAAGAACAAACAGAGATGGCCGGTCTTTCAATGGTTTGTGAGCTTAAGGTAACCTCTTTGGATGAAGTCATTTCTAAAGCAAAACAACATGCCCCCCATGTTGCAATCTTTTGGAATGCTACGCATACTATGGGGTATCGGTATGCACATAATGAAAAGGAATTCTTCGATATTGAGACCGGGTTATTCAGGGCCAAAACCTCAGCGGAAATACTGGCTAAAATGAAAGAAATCTTCTCGAAGGGTTATTCTAATGTGCAGGGAATGAGGATACTTTCTCTGAAATCTTAGGTTAGTGTTTTTTTTTATTAATCCTGTATTATCCTAGTTTGTAATAAACTTCCAGAGTACCGGACATTCTTTTTATATCTTTTCCCGGTCAAACCTAAAGTTTTCAACAATCGGTAAAATATTTGTAATAGCCGTATACTGAGACTACTTTTATGTGTCTTATAGGTAATATGGTAAAGATATTTCCCTTCCTTGTGGTTTTTCTTTTGTGTTGCATTAAAAGCTACGGACAGTTTTGCCCGAATTCAGATTTTTCATACCTGGATTTCACCAACTGGGAGGGGTTTACAGGTACAAATGATGGTTCAGGAATAGGATGCTGCCCCTTTCCCGGTATTGTTCCCTTCCGGCATACCATTATCACTACCCCCATGGTGGATCCCCATACTTGCGGAGGGCTGACGGTTCCGCCACCGGGTGCCGCGGTTTGTGCAAGGCTTGGAAATGATGATATAGGGGCTGAAGCTGAACGCCTGGTTTACACTTTTACGGTTAATCCGGCCAACCCCAGTTTCATCTACCGGTATGCTGTTGTGCTGGAAGATCCGAATCATGAAGTAGAGGATCAACCTTTTTTTTCAATTAAGGTACTCAATGCACTCAATGTCCCTGTTGATCTCGTTTGCGGCTATTATGAAGTCTATTCGTGCGCAGGAATACCCGGATTTGAAACCTGTATCTCAGGTGACCACCAGGTTAACTGGAAAGACTGGACCACCGTCGGCATAAACCTTTCAGCTTATGCCGGTCAGTTGTTACATATCGAATTCACTACCCTTGATTGCGCATTGGGAGGCCATTTTGGTTATGCGTATATCCTTGCCGAATGCGGAGCTTTAACGATAGACCAGTCCTTTTGTGCAGGCAGCGACAGCGTTTTTCTCACCGCTCCCTTGGGTTTTTCATACCTTTGGAGTACGGGTGAAACGACTCAGTCTATCACCATTGTTAACCCTCCGCTGGGATCATCCTATTATTGCAACCTGACTTCAGTCACCGGTTGCGGATTTCCCCTGGTTGCCACGATATCCATAACTGTCCTGTATCCTGACTTCACCTTTTCCAGTGATACCTGCTCGAGAACAGTCTCATTCACTGGAACTTCTTATGTAAATAACTGTAATTCATTTACTTCTCTGTGGAATTTTGGTGACAGTAGCGTGAGTAATCAGCCTGATCCGGTACATACTTTTCCGGGACAAGGAACATATAATGTTACCTTACAAATAACAACTCCTGGTGGTTGTGATTCGGCTATTACAAAAACAATAACCATAGGCGATGTTCCGGTTGCCCTGTTTGCTGCGCATGATACCTGCCAGGGCCAGGAAATGACTTTTCTAAACTCCTCTCAGACGCAGGCTGACATCATTCACTGGTCATGGAGTTTTGGAGATGGGTCTCCGCCCGATACCACCTATTGGGATCCTGTACACCTCTATACTGCAGCGGGTAATTATTCCGTAACCCTAAAGGTTACCAATGTCAATGGCTGTACTGACTCTGTCTCCCATAATATAACCATATACCACCCCCCGGTTCCTGATTTTATCATCTCCTACCCGGTATGTACCGGGCAACCGGCAACGTTATCGTTTTCAGGTACTGCCTCGCAGGGGGCAACTTTTGGCTGGGCTTTTAACGGGGGGACTGTTCTAAGCGGCGGCGGAGCAGGGCCCTTTTCGGTCAGCTGGATTAACCCCGGGATTTTTCCGATCTCAATGACAGTTTCAGATCCCGTTTGCGGGATTGACAGAGACACCGTGAAATTTATTACTGTTGAACAAACTCCCGTTCCGGAGGCAGGAAATGATACAGCGGTTTGTCTCGGGTTTAGCGTTACACTTACAGGAAGCGGCGGAAACAATTATACCTGGTGGCCTGGTGAGAGCCTGAGTTCGGCAACCGTTTCCAATCCACTTGCAATACCTTTAATAACAACAACTTATCACCTCAATATAACTGAAAACGGATGTACCGGCACTGACCATGTTGTTGTAACCGTGGAGCAACTGTCTCCGGTTTATGTTTCCAATGATACCATGATCTGTTACGGTGACAGCGCCCGGTTGCAGGCAAGCGGCGGTTATCATTATTTCTGGTCGCCGGCAACCGGGTTAAGTGCAACAAATGTTCCGGACCCGGTCGCTTCACCACTCACAACAACAATCTACCAGGTAGTAATTGCAGACAGTATGGGATGCCAGGCGATCAGAAATGTAAAGGTTTTGGTCTCTCATCCGGATGGCGTTCAAGCATCATTTAATATTTACCCCGATCATGTATGTCAAAACGATATTGTCATTGTGTTTTATAATGGAACACTTTTCCCCAACCTGACCTTTACCTGGAATTTTAACGGAGCTACAGTCATTTCAGGAAGTGGCGCCGGTCCGTATCTTATCCGGTGGCCAACAACCGGCACCTACAATGTTTCCCTTACCGTTTCAGAATCAAATTGCAATTCCGATTCAATCTCCCAGTCTGTAACTGTCAATTCAGGCCCTATTGCAGTAGCATGCCCCGACGATACCATCTGCCAGAGCGACAATGTGATGCTTTCCGCTACAGGAGGTGTTTCGTATTCCTGGTGGCCGAATACAGGGTTGAGTAACCCAGCTGTCTCAAATCCTATTGCCTCTCCTTTCTATACCATTACATATACAGTTACTGTCGATGTTTCAGGTTGCACCGATCAGGATCAGGTAACTGTTTGGGTACTGCCCTCTCCCCCTGTTTCTGCCGGTAACGACACCTCTTTCTGTACCGGTGACAGTGTGACGCTGCAGGCGACCGGAGGAATAAGCTATTTGTGGTCGCCTTCCAACGGGCTGAATGCTGCCAATGTGGCCAACCCTGTTGCAAGTCCATCATCAACAACTATTTACACAGTTTCCGGAACAGATACCAACGGTTGCTCAGCCACCGATATGATAATGGTAACCGTAAATGATTTCCCTACTTCTTCTTTCACGGTGGATCACCTGCTATTCTGTCTGGGTGACAACGTGAACGTGAGCTACTCAGGAACTGGTTCATTTTTAGCAAATTACACCTGGAATTTTGACGGTGCAACAGTAGTCTCCGGTTCAGGACAGGGTCCTTATCAGATCAACTGGTCATTACCCGGTTTTTATACACTTTCGTTAGTGGTTGATGAAAACTATTGCCAATCATCGCTGACAACGCTGAATGTTACTGTAGTTGAGGTGAATGCAGCTATTTCAAGCTATAACAATGTTCAGTGCTTCGGTGATAACAACGGAACAGCCACCGTTACCGCCACAGGAGGAGACCCGCCTTATGCTTACCTGTGGAATAATCTGAACTCCAGTCCGACAATCATCAATCTTCCGGTTGGAAGTTATTCAGTTACCGTTACAGATTCCAATGGTTGTTCCGGTATTGCCAGTGTTGACATTACTCAACCGGCAGCTCCTCTTTCCCTTGTTACCGATCCACAGAATATTTCCTGTCCCTATCTGTGTGATGGTCAGATAAGTACCTCAGGATCAGGAGGAACCAGTCCATATGTTTATCTGTGGAACACATCCCCGCCGCAAACAGCCTCTATAATATCAGGTTTATGTCCCGGATTTTATACTGTAACAATCACCGACGATCAGGGTTGTATTGTAACTGAATCCCTTTCCCTCCAGGTGAGTACTACCCTGGATGCCTCCTGTATGGCTGATGATACCATCGGATATAACCCGATGAACGTAAATTTCACATATACAGGTTATGGGGCCAATTCCATTAACTGGGATTTTGGTGACAATACCTCCTCAACCCTTTCAAACCCATTACATATTTATTCTAATCCGGGGATATTCCTGGTTACCTTAATCATTAACAGTCTCAATCCCGATTTTTGTTCCGATACGACCATCCTTCATATTTATGTGTTAGACACCTCTTCCATCGAAATTCCCAATGTTTTCACCCCCAACTCGGACGGGTATAATGATTGCTTTACCATCAAAAGCCATTACCTGGATAACTGCTCGGTTACCATTTTCGACAGGTGGGGGATTACATTATTCGAATCAAATGATATTAACTTTCGCTGGAGGGGGACAACGATGGAAGGGTTTGAAGCTTCTGCAGGAACCTATTACTTTATCCTGAATGCCAAAGGGAAGGATGGAAGAGTTTTCAAAAAGAAAGGTGTCGTTACACTGATCAGGTAGGGTGCAAAAACCCGGGTTTAACCAGTCTTTTCATTTCATGAAAACCGCCTAACTTTGGCCTGGAATAAATTTGAACGATGGAAACACTTGAATTTTTCGGTATTGGTCCGAAAATGGGTAGTATTACGCTAAATATTTAAAACATATCCGGACAATTCTCGATGTTAAAATGGTTGAAAAGTCTTAGCTTTAGAATAACATGTTGAATACCAATACGATAATATAAATGAATACAGCCGTTCACAGTAAGTTAGTTTCTTTCATCTGGTCAATTGCTGATGACTGCCTGAGGGATGTGTATGTGAGAGGAAAATACCGGGATGTGATCCTGCCCATGGTGGTCCTCCGGAGGTTAGATGCCTTACTGGAACCAACGAAAGCGGCGGTGATGGAAGAGCTTGCATTCCAGAGAGATGAGGCGAAGTTTACGGAATGGGATGAAAATGGCCTTCGCCAGGCTTCGGGCTATGTCTTCTATAACACGAGTGAATGGACACTCCAACGCTTGCACAACACCGCAACCAATAACCAGCAGATCTTACAGGCTAACTTTGAAGACTATCTCAATGGCTTCAGTTCCAATGTGAAGGAGATCATTGACAAGTTCAAACTCAAAAGCCAGGTCCGGCATATGGCTTCCAAAGATGTGCTGCTGAATGTACTGGAAAAGTTTACTTCACCCTATATTAACCTGACTTCAGAGGAGAAACCTGATCCGGAAGGAAGAACGCTTCCTCCCCTGACCAACCTGGGAATGGGTTACGTTTTCGAAGAACTGATCCGGAAATTTAATGAAGAGAACAATGAAGAAGCCGGTGAACACTTCACTCCCCGTGAAGTCATCGACCTGATGACCCACATCATCTTTGATCCGGTTAAAGATAAATTACCTCCGGTGATGACCATCTATGATCCGGCTTGCGGAAGTGGCGGAATGCTTACTGAATCCCAGAATTTCATCAAGGATGTGGAAGGAGAGATACGGGCGACGGGGGATGTATATTTATATGGTAAGGAGATCAATGATGAAACCTATGCCATCTGTAAATCGGATATGATGATCAAGGGGAACAACCCGGAAAACATCAGGGTGGGTTCTACTTTATCGACCGATGAGTTTGCCGGGACAAAATTCGATTTCATGCTTTCCAATCCTCCAATCCTCCTTATGGCAAATCCTGGTCAAGCGAGCTGAAATACATCAAGGATGGCAAAGATATCATTGATCCGCGCTTCCAGGTGAATCTGAAGGACTACAGGGGAAATGAAGAACTCTGTGATGCCACTCCCCGTTCTTCCGACGGACAGTTGTTGTTTTTAATGGAGATGGTGAATAAAATGAAACCACTTTCCAAAAATCCGTCAGGGTCCCGCATTGCTTCAGTACACAACGGCAGCAGTTTGTTTACCGGTGATGCCGGTGGAGGTGAAAGCAACATCCGCAGGTATCTCATTGAAAATGACTGGCTTGAAGCGATTGTCCAATTACCCAACAACTTATTCTACAACACCGGAATTACCACCTATATCTGGATACTGAGCAACAGCAAAGAAGCCCACCGGAAAGGGAAGGTACAGCTTATCGATGCCAACCTGCTTTACCGGAAGCTTAGGAAAAACCTGGGAAACAAAAACTGTGAATTTGCACCGGAACACATACAGGAGATCGTGTCGGTCTATAGCCAAATGAAGGCGATTGATCGCAGAATCCATCCTGAAACCGGCGAAGAGGAAGGCATCGCTTCAAAAATCTTCAACAATAGTGATTTCGGGTATTACAAGGTTTCGATTGAACGACCGAAGCGACTGAAAGCCCGGTTCAGTGAAGAAAGCATTGCCTGTCTCCGCTTCGATAAGTATTTGAAAGAGCCAATGGAATGGGCCTATGAGGAATTTGGCAACGAGGTTTACACTCAGCTTGATAAACATGCCAAAACCATTCTGGAATGGGCTGAAAAACAGGAACTTAACCTGAATACCAAACAAAAGAAAGCCCTGGTGAGTAAAGAAACCTGGCAAAAACAGCTGGACCTGATGAATGCTGCCACCAAACTAATGAAACTGACTGGTACAGAAGAATATAATGACTTTAATCTTTTCAGGGAAATCCTGGAAAAGCAAATTAAAACGGGCAATTTTAAACTGTCTGCCTCTGAAAAGAATGCGATTCTGTCAGCCATCAGCAAATATGATGAAACTGCTGAAAAGGTGGTAAAAGGAACAGTAAAACTGACCGGTGAAAAGCTTGAGCGATTACTGGATCACCTTCAATGTGAAGAGGGTCATTTAGCCGATTATGGCTACTTACCAAGCGGGAAAAAGGGTGAATACATTGAATATGAGACCGAAAGCGATCTTCGTGATACTGAGAATGTTCCCCTGAACGAGAATATTTATGACTACTTCCTTCGGGAAGTTAAACCTCATGTTTCAGAAGCCTGGATCAACCCCGATGCCACCAAAATAGGCTATGAGATCAGCTTCAACAAGTATTTTTATCATCATAAACCCCTGAGAAGTTTGGAAGAAGTTAGTTACGATATCCTGGAACTGGAGAAGGAAAGCGATGGACTGATCAGGGAAATACTTTCTTTAACCTAAATGGCTATGAACTTAGAAATCTCTCAAAAGCAGTTTATTGCCGACATCAAGGAGAAGGTACGCGCTGCACAGTACGAGGCATTAAAGGCTGTAAACTTCCACCTTATTAACTTGTATTGGGAACTGGGAAAGGCCATTTCTGAAAAGCAGATCGAAGGCTGGGGAAAGGCAATTGTGCCCACTTTATCAAAAGAACTTCAAAAAGAATTCCCTTCCATGGGAGGATTTTCTTCAACAAACCTTTGGTACATGGTGCAGTTTTATATTGAATACCAGGCAGATGCAAATCTCCAACCACTGGTTGGAGAAATTAGCTGGAGTAAACACCTGGTTATATTAGCCAAATGCAAACAAAGTCAGGAGCGGCAATTTTACACCCTTGCCACCCGCAAATTCGGATGGACAAAAGATGTGCTTATACATCAGGTCGAAAATAAGACCTACGAAAAATATCTGCTGAACCAAACCAACTTTGATAAGGTAATGTCTGAGCAAACGGCCAAACAAGCATACCTGGCTGTAAAAGACGACTACACATTCGATTTTCTGGATATTGCTGACCAACATTCTGAAAGTGAGTTGGAACAAGCACTGATCAAAAATATCCGTTCATTTCTTCTTGAAATGGGAATGGATTTTACTTTCGTAGACAGTCAGCACCGCTTGTTTGTTGGCGAAAAAGAGTTTAAAGTTGATCTTTTGCTGTTTCACCGCCCATTGCAGAGCCTGGTTGCCATCGACCTGAAGATCGGCGACTTTGAGCCTGAACACAAAGGCAAAATGGAGTTTTACCTTACCCTGCTAAACGATACAGTAAAGCTTCCGCACGAAAACGAAGCCATCGGCATTATTATCTGTAAAAGTAAAAACCGGACAGTAGTGGAATACTCCCTCAAAACCGCCACTTTGCCTATTGGAGTGGCTACTTATAATACCACCGGCACATTGCCTGCCGCCTATCGCTCCCTTCTGCCCTCTGTTGAAGAAATCAGTAGGAAACTTAATAATTTCTTCGAAGTGGAATCGCTAAAATTGAAAGAAAGCGATGAAAAATAGCCAACAAAAATATCCTGCATACAAAGCCTCCGGAGTAGATTGGTTGGGAGAGATCCCTGAACATTGGGAAATAAACCGTTTAGGCACTCGATTTCTTGAACGAAGAACAAAAGTCTCCGATAAAGAATACCCACCTTTATCTGTCACAAAGCAAGGTATACTTCCTCAGCTTGATAGTGCGGCCAAAACAAACGACGGTGATAACAGAAAGCTCGTTATAGCTGGTGACTTTGTTATAAATAGTAGGTCTGACAGAAAAGGTTCAAGCGGTATTTCTGATAGAGATGGGTCTGTCTCTTTAATAAATATAGTGATTGAGCCTCAAGACATTGACTCCGGATTTTGCAATTACCTGCTTAAGGGGTATAGTTTTATCGAAGAATTTTACCGGATGGGACATGGTATAGTTGCAGATCTATGGACTACTCGTTATGATGAAATGAAATCGATAATTATAGGGTTTCCACCGCTATCCGAACAAACCGCCATAGCTCAATTCCTTGACAAAAAAACAACCTTTATCGATAAAGCCATCAAAATCAAGGAGAAACAAATAGAACTCCTCAAAGAACGCAGGCAAATCCTTATCCAAAAAGCGGTGACTAAAGGCTTAAACCCGGATGTAAAGATGAAAGACTCTGGGATTGAATGGATTGGTGAGATTCCGGAACATTGGGAGGTGAAAGCACTAAAGTATATTGCAAGGTTACAAAGTGGAGAAACGATAACGGCAGAAAAATTTATTGAAGATGGGTTTCCTGTCTTTGGAGGAAACGGATTTAGGGGTTACACTTCAACGTTTACTAATGACGGCGAGTTTGTTTTAATTGGACGACAGGGTGCTTTATGCGGGAATGTCAACTATGCAAATGGAAAATTTTATGCATCTGAACACGCTATAGTTGTTTATCCGTATAGTAATGAAAACATTTTATGGCTTGGCGAGGTCATTAAGATTGCAGATTTTAATCGTCTTTCTCAATCTGCTGCACAACCAGGAATAGCCGTAAGTGTAATTAAAAATGTCATCTTCCCTTATCCACCAGCAGAAGAACAAAATACCATCTCCAATTTTATCAAAGTTATTTCTGAGAAAATAACTATTGCCATTTCCCTAAAAGAAAGAGAAATTTACACAATACACGAATACAAATCCACCTTAATCAACAGTGCCGTAACCGGCAAGATAAAAGTTTTAAACAAAAAGATAAAAAATAAAAACTAAAAGATGGGGAAATCGGTATTGAAAGAAAAGAGCTATTCGTTCGCAATACGGGTAGTTAAATTGTCACAGTTTCTGCAATCAGATAAGCATGAGTTTGTGCTTTCAAAACAGGTTTTAAAGAGCGGGACCAGCATTGGTGCACTAATCAGGGAAGCCGAATTTGCGCAAAGCAATGCAGATTACATCAACAAATTTAGCATATCCCTTAAGGAAGCAAATGAAAGCCTTTATTGGCTGGAAATATTACATGACACCAGTTTTATTGAACCTAAACTTTTTGAAAGCCTGCAAATTGACTGCAAAGAATTAATTTCGATGCTCGTCAGCACCATAAAAACCCTAAAATCAAAAAAATAATAACTTTTATCTTTTATCTTTTATCTTTTATCTTTTATCTTTTATCTTTTATCTTTTATCTTTTATCTTTTATCTTTTATCTTTTATCTTTTATCTTTTATCTTTTAACTCCCATAATGCATTTATACAAAGTATTCATTTCCAGTGTTCAGAAGGAATTTGCTAAGGAAAGGGAAGCCTTGTTTCAGCATTTCCGGAAAGATGCCCTGTTGAGCGGCTTCTTTGAACCGGCCCTGTTTGAGAAACTGCCTGCTCACAAGCTGGCCCCAAATGAGGTTTACCTGGATAAGGTGAAACAATCGGATATTTTCCTGGTCATCCTGGGTCAGGAATATGGGTATGAAGATGAAAACGGGAAATCACCTACAGAACAGGAATTCGATCATGCCCGGTTACATCACATTGATTGTCTGGCTTTTATCAAAGGAAACAATAGGCTTGAAAGGAATGAAAAAGAAAAGGTTTTCATCCGCAAAGTACAGGATAGCCTGTCGTATAAACGATTTGAAACCACTGAAGAATTGATCAATGAAGTAAATTCAGCCTGCGTTGCATTCCTGAAAGAAAAAGGACTAATCCAATTGACTTCTTTCGATGAGAGTTTCCATACCACAGCAGATATCAGCGTTCTGGATCCGCAAAAAATAGATCATTTCATCGGAATAGCCCGGGCCAAGAGAGGATTTCCCCTGCCAAAGGGCACAGAACCGGAAATAGTATTGGGTCATCTTAATATGATCCTGGGGAACAAGATAGCCAACAGTGCTTTACTGGCATTTGCCAGACAGCCTCAGCAGTTTTTTCCGACTGCTATTACCAAATGTGCTCATTTTCATGGGTTGGAGGTTGCCAAACCCATACCCGATCACAAAGTATTTCATGGAGATGTCTTTGAACAAGTTGACCAGGCAGTTGATTTTGTATTGTCAAAAATCAGTGTTTCCGTCGGTACCCGGGATGCAAGCAACCAGGCACCCATCCATTATGAAATACCCAGGGCTTCTGTTGCAGAAGCCATCGTGAATGCTGTTGCCCACCGCGATTACACCAGCAAAGGCAGTGTGCAGGTCATGTTATTCCCCAACCGGCTTGAAGTGAGTAACCCGGGGCGTTTAGTTCCGGAACTCAGCATTGCACAGTTGAAAAGCGAACATGCCTCCTACCCTACCAATCCTAAACTGGCAGAATGCCTGTACCAGGTAGGATACATTGAACGTTTCGGGACAGGTACTGGTGAAATTTTCCGTCTTTCAAAGGAGGAAGGACTTTATGAACCGTTTATCGATTTGGAAGAAGGATTCAAGGTGATCATCTGGCGGCCCTCTGCTCAGATGAGTCAAATACCGGATAAGTACCGGACAAGTACTGGACAAGTTAGTAGACAAGCTACCGGACAAGCTCCTTTGGAAATTACTGAAAACGAAGACCTTAGATCTAACGATCAAATTACTGAGTACGTGGGTGACCATGTGACCGGACAAGCTACTGGACAAGTTGAAGAAGCAATCCGGCGAGTATTACTTGTCTTGTTCAAAGAAATGAAAGGGTCTGAAATACAAGATTCGCTACAATTAAAGCATCGTGAGTACTTCAGAGATAATTATCTAATTCCATCCATAGAAGCAGGGTATGTAAGTATGACAATCCCTGACAAGCCAAACAGCCCAAATCAGAAGTATAAATTGACCAGAAAAGGCCTTACCCTTAAAAAGAAACTTGAGCGAAAACCATGACCAGCCAAACCAATGAACAAGCCCTGGAGTCAGCCATTGAAAAGCGCCTGACCGGCACCTGCCTGGAAGAGTTTAAAGAACAAGGCATTACAAGCCTTGTGGTGAATGAGAGACAAGAAATCTACCGCAGCGGCAATGGATATTATATTGGGATACCGGAAGATTTTGATGCCAGCTTCGCCATCGATGAAAAACGGTTTTGGAAATTTCTGGAGACGACTCAAAAGGAAGAGCTGGAAAAACTTCAAAAGCAAAACAACTGGAAACTGAAGATTCTGGAGCGTCTCGACCGGATGATCCGAAAATATGGAATATTGCGCCTTTTTCGCAAAGGACTGGATATAGATGATGCTCATTTTACACTGCTTTATCCCCTACCCCTGGCCAGCAGCAGTGATACCATCAAAAAAAACTTTGAACACAATGCCTTTAGTGTTACCCGTCAATTGCATTATTCTATTTCCAATCCCGGAGAATCTATTGATATGGTGCTGTTTGTCAATGGATTACCATTTGCCACCCTGGAACTTAAAAACCAGTGGACGGGTCAGAATGCCAGAGTACATGCGCAAAACCAGTATAAATTCAAAAGAGATATTTCACAACCACTGTTAAACTTCGGTCGCTGTGTCGTCCATTTTGCGGTTGATACAGATGAAGCTTACATGACAACCAAGCTGAATGGTGGCGGTACTTTCTTTTTACCCTTCAACCTGGGTCACAACTTTGGGAAGGGCAATCCTCCCAATCCCTTTGGCCACAAAACATCCTATTTGTGGGAAGATGTTTTTACCCGGCAAAGCATCGCCAATATCCTTCAGCATTTCGTCCGCTTCGATGGGAAAGATACTGACCCCCTGAGTAAAAAGACCTTGTATTTCCCCCGTTACCACCAGCTGGATGTGGTACGAAAACTCATCGCCGATGTCAGCAGAAAGGGTGTTGGACAAACCTATCTGATACAACACTCTGCCGGTTCGGGCAAATCCAATTCCATCACCTGGGCGGCTTATCAAATGATTGAAATCTATCCGGAAAATGACCAGACACCTGGTAATAAAGGAATATCCAATCCTTTGTTTGATTCAGTGATCGTTGTGACTGACAGGAGATTGCTGGACAAACAACTTCGCGATAATATCAAAGAATTTACCGAAGTGAAGAACATCGTTGCCCCTGCTTACTCCTCTTCTGATCTTAAAATAAACCTGGAAAGCGGGAAGAAAATCATTATCACCACTATACAAAAATTCCCCTTCATCGTTGACGGTATTGCCGATTTAAGTGACAAACGTTTTGCGGTCATTATTGATGAAGCCCACAGCAGTCAGGGAGGGATTGCTGCCGGCAAAATGAACCAGGCCATGGGGAACAATGCTGAGGATGAGGAAGATACGGAAGATCCCCAGGATAAGATACTGGAAGTCATGCGATCCCGTAAAATGCGGGGCAATGCTTCCTACCTGGCCTTTACAGCCACACCCAAGAATAGTACCCTGCAAAAGTTTGGGATTGAACAACCGGATGGTAAATTCAAACCCTTTCACTTATACACCATGAAGCAAGCCATTGAGGAAGGCTTTATTCTGGATGTCTTAGCCAACTATACCACCTACAAAAGCTATTACGAGATCCAGAAATCCATAGAGGAAAATCCCTTGTTTGATACGGCCAAAGCCCAAAAGAAACTCAGGGCCTATGTTGAACGTCATGAACAAACCATCGCGACCAAGGCTGAAATCATGCTCGAGCATTTTATCTCTAAAATTGTGAATACCAAGAAGTTGAAAGGGAAGGCCAAAGCAATCGTAGCCACACAAAACATTGAATCAGCCATACATTATTACCATGCTTTTCAGAAATTATTAGCAGAAAAAGGAAATCCCTTCCGCATAGCCATCGCTTTTTCAGGATCCAAAACCATGAAAGGCATTGAGTATTCTGAAGACAGTATGAATGATTTTCCGGCCAGTCTGGATACTGCCAAACCTACAGATCCCGGTTATATCAATGATAAAATTGCCAGGTATTTTAATATGGATGAATACCGCATGCTCGTTGTGGCCAACAAATACCTGACAGGCTTTGACCAGCCAAAACTGACAGCCATGTATGTGGATAAAAAATTGCAGGATGTGATGGCAGTACAGGCATTATCCCGGTTAAACCGTTCAGCTGACTATTTGGGAAAGAAAACAGAAGACCTGTTTGTGCTGGATTTCTTTAATTCGGTCGAAGATATTAAAAAGTCATTCGATGATTTTTACACTGCAACAACTCTGAACAGAGCAACCGATGTTAACGTTCTGCACGAGCTGAAATCCAGCATGGATGAAGTAGGTGTATATGAATGGATTGAGGTTGAGGACTTTACAGAGAAGTACTTCAATGAGGTGAATGCCCAGGAATTGAGTCCGATCATTGATTTTGCAGCCGATAGGTTCAACTCCGGTCTGGAGTTGGATGGAAAAGCGAAAGCCGATTTCAAGATCAAAGCCAAGCAATTTGTGAAGATTTACGGTCAGATGGCTTCCATTATGCCTTACGAAGTAGTGAACTGGGAAAAACTATTCTGGTTCCTTAAATTTCTGATCCCTAAGCTAATCATCACTGATCCTGATAAAGACACCCTGGATGAGCTGCTTAACGCCGTGGATCTTTCAACCTATGGCCTGGAAAGAGTGAAATTAAATACCTCCATTGGGCTGGATCCCTCTGAAACCGAGCTGGAACCCCAAAACCCCAACCCCCGCGGAGCCCATGGAACAGATCCGGAACTGGACCCCCTGGATTTGATCATAAAGAGTTTTAATGAACGCTGGTTCCAGGGCTGGGAAGCCACACCCGAAGAACAAAGAGTAAAGTTTGTCAATCTTGCTCACAGCATCAGAATTCATCCTGATTTCAAAGAAAAGTATGCTGAAAACGCCGACATCCAAAACCGGGACCTCGCCTTCAAAAAAATCTTTGAAGAAGTCATGGCCAAACAACGCAAAAACGAACTGGACCTTTATCGGTTAATCTCTAAAGATGAGGCCTTTAAGGTTGCGATGCAGGAGACGTTGAAGAGAATATTAAGAGTGGGTTTATAAAGAAATTTGAATTCCTAAAATAGAATATACCGGAAATTAATTACCAAGAAACAAATTACCATGGAAAAGAAAATCACATCAACCATGCCTAAATCTGAAATTCTGGAAGCCTATAAAGAACTTCTGGAAAAGGTTCAGAATCAGAAAATTGAAGATCCGAGGGTTGTAAAAGAAATTGAGAATAAGAAAGAAACAGTAAAAAACGCTTCTCTGCATTCCTCTGAAACCATTATAAAAGGGATTGCCGAGTTGAAGCTGAATATCGGTAATTCGCTGGATAAACTGGAGGAATCCCTGATGACCGAATACCGCAAACTTTCGCAAATCAGAGAAGCCGTTGAAATTGAAACGAAAAACCTGGATGAGCTTTACCAGATTAAGGTCAACGCTGATTCTCTGGCAGCTCTGTTGATGGCGCAAAAGGAGAAAAGGCTTCAGTTGGAAGCGGAAATACAGAGAAAAAAGGAGGTTTTTGAGGAGGAGAAGGAAGAAACGGAAAGCAAATGGGCAAAAGAGAAAAAAGAGAGGGAGGCGATGTTGAAAGAGCAGGAAGCATTGTTGAAAAAGCAGCGTCAGCGGGAAGAAGAAGAATATCAGTACAACATCCTGATACAGAAGAAGAAAGATGAAGATGCCTATCTTGCAAAGAAATCTGCGCTGGAAAAAGAGATAACCGAAAAGAAAATGGCCTTTGAAAAAGAATTATCTGAAAAGAAAATTGCTTTTGAAAAGGAAGTAAGTGAGAGAGAAGCATTTATAGCAGCCAAAGAGAAAGAATGGGCTGAACTGACAAAGAAAGTGGAAAGCTTTCCTTCCGATCTGGAAAAAGCGATTAAACAAACCGAAAAAGCCATTCAGGAAAAGATTGAAACAAAGTACAAATTTGAGGCTGAACTGACCGACAAAGAAACAGAAGGCGAAAGGATGCTTAACAAACAGATCATCTCGAATCTGGAGGCTAAGATTAAAGAGCAGACGACACTTATCGCACAGCTCACACAAAAAGCCGATTATGCCGGCGACCAGGTCAACAACATCGCTGTCAAAGCCCTGGAAGGTGCAGCAAATATGCGATTCCAGATAAAAGAGAAGTCAGAAAGAAACACAGAAGAACCGGGCCCTAAGTAACAGATGTTTACCAGGCCACGGGTAATAAGAACGGTCTCGTGCGAATCATAACAGTATTAACTTTCTTTTTGCTACTTTTTCTTTCTGCCTCCCAAAGAAAAAGAAGCCACCGGTCGATTTTCAGGAGTAAAAAGCCATGGTTGACGAAAATAAAGGCGTCTTTAACTCATATAAATTCGTGTTTTGAGCGGTTTGAATGCAATTGCCTGTTACCGGAAAAGGAAAATATGACGGATGCAAAATCCAACCAATGATGCAAACACACACATTCTCTTTCGGTTATGTAGTAGTAAAAGCACCTTACAATGCGTCCATAGAAAAGATTGAAGAGAAACTTCAAAAATGAGCTTCCTGGATCATTCGTCAGCAAAGTTACTTCCTTACTTTTCAACCCAAACCAGCTGAATTCCAATATGTAAAATGTAGAACCCAAAGACATCTATCTTTTAGAAATGCCAACCCGATGGGGCAGTTGCACTCCAAAGGGGAAGATCATACTCAATCCGGATTTAATTCGGGCTCCAAAAGCATGTATTGAGCATGTCATTATCAATGAGTTATGCCACCTGGTCCATCACAACCATACTCAGAAATTTCTTGATCTTCAGGCAAAAGAGATGCCGGATTGGGAAAAATGTAAGAAGAAATTGGACTCTTTACTGATATTTTAAGACACAAATTGCAAGTAACTAAAATGATTAAACCCAGTCCACCAGCACCTTACTTCAATAGGTCAAATAAAATCAGAGCATTTGTCTTAGGCTGTGATCCAACAGCTTTTGATAAAGAGGGGAAACCGATTGAATTCATGACTGTATTCGGATTGGATAAGGATAATCGGTACTTTTCAGCGATAGAACCCAATCTTAACGAACTTGGTTTGTCGAAGCATTGCGTTTATATTCAGAATCTTATCCCTGATTTCCTTGATTTTGAAACTAGTAAAAATAAGAATTGGGAAATTGTTGCAAAATTACATATTCAAGACCGGTTACTAGAATTTGATCATTTTGACCCAGATCGAAGGTTGCCAGTTTTTCTAACATCTGAGATAATCTATAAAGTTCTTTTGAATGATGGGGAAATAAGAAAGAGAGCGAAAGAACTATATAAATCTGAGTACGAGATAATAATCCCAGGTAATAAGAATAAGTTGTTTCGTAAGTTGATCCCACTATATAGGCACCCAGCTTATTCCTTAAAGAAACAATTAAGATACAAGGACCTAATATTAAAATTAAAACCATTTGATGTCCCCACTCCTTAATAATCTATCCTCTTTTTAATGGACGACCAAATAAGAACCGCTGCCTTTGCCTGGCTGGAGAAACAAACTCAACTCCATGGAGATGTTCTTCCCAGGGATGTTCTTGAAAAAGGATTTGATTTTAAGGGACGTAGAATTACGCTCCCAGGACCTAAAGGGATATGGAAAGCGCAAAACATGGAATTTCCAATCTCGATTTGTACAACCACCAACAGCCCATACAAGGATGCATTGGTAGGAGGCAAGTACCTGAAATACAGTTACCGGGGCGAAGATCCTTACCATCCTGATAATGTTGGGCTTAGGAAACTTATGCAACAAGGCCAACCGCTTATTTACTTCTTAGGTGTTGTTAAAGGTAAATACCTGGCTACCTGGCCGGTTTATATTGTCGGAGATAATATGCAAGGATTATCCTTTTCTATAGCAGTAGATTCAAACAATATTCAAGTTCAAACAAATGTGGTTGAGGATCAAGACTTAAACAAGGAATACCGTCGGGCATATATGACTTCAAATGTTCTGATCCGGCTTCACCAGAGATCTTTTCGGGAAAGGGTTTTGGCTGCTTACCAGAATCAATGCACCTTGTGCAGCCTGAGGCATATCGAACTACTGGATGCTGCCCACATTATATGTGACAGGGAAGACCAGGGGGAACCCATCATTCAGAATGGAATCTCCCTTTGCAAAATTCATCATGCTGCTTTTGATGCGAACATTCTCGGAATCAATCCGGATTATCAAGTTTCAGTCCGTCAGGATATTCTGGAAGAAATTGACGGTCCAATGCTAAAGTATGGTATCCAATCAATGGATAAGCAAAGAATCATTCTCCCAAACAGGAAATCAGATTGGCCGGATAAAGAAAGATTGGAAATCCGTTTTTCCGAATTTCTGAAGGCAGTATAACCCATAAGGGACTAAGCAGACTCAAAAAAAGGAAAATGGCTAGATTAGGTATCTTATTGATTCTCTATTGAATATTATATTTCATAAATATTATTGGGACTAAGCTGACCCAAAAAAGGGACTATGCTTCCACCTAAATAAAAAATCCCAGTGGTTTCACCGGTCAAGCTACAAGAGAAGTTACTGAAGAAGTTACTGAAGAAGCTACTGGACAAGATACCGGAGAAGTTACTGGAGAAGTTACCACTAAATACTGCTTTAGAGTAAGCAATCAGAAATTATCTACAAAGCAAACCGACCAAGTAACCGATCAAGTAACCGACTAAGTAACCGACCAAGAAAGAGACCATGTGGCCAACTATGTAACCGATGATGGTCGCAGTGTAATCTTCTGAATATCATCACCCTCCACTATTCCACTTCCGCACCTCCTGGATCAAAGTCGGGTCGAAACAATTCAATCTGTATGACTGACACCAGCCGGGCAGGCCCACACTTGCTCACGGAAAGTAGTTTCACTTTTGGTTGTATCTTTGAATAAATATCTGCAGTTATTAGATGATTAATCTTGAAGGAATAATACCTCTTATCCAGGAACTGTTTGCTTGCCGGACTGATGTTTTTGCAGTGCGATGGGAAAAAGGAAACAAAAGCGGTTATATGCCAGCCATTAAGGTTGACCCTTACAGACTTAAACAGCACCAAATCAAAGGTGGTTCTTTTAAAGATTTTACAGACAAAGAGTATAAACCACTGACCAAAGAGGAGATTGAGAAGCATTTGATTGGGGAACAATCTATTGGAATATATCCCTTACTCAAGGATAACACCTCCTGGTTCATAGTCGCTGACTTTGATGAAGATAACTGGATTGAACAATGTCAGCTTTTTATCAAGGTCTGCTCTGAAAAAGGAATCCCGGCTTACCTCGAGCGTTCCAGATCAGGCAATGGTGGACATGTATGGATATTTTTCGGAAACCCTTATCCTGCCAGCAGAAGCCGGAAAATTGTCATCACTCTTTTACAACAGTCAGGTATTTTCTCGGTGTACGATAAATCATCCAGCTTCGACCGGCTTTTCCCAAACCAGGATATGCTATCTGGTAAAGGATTTGGAAACCTGATAGCCCTGCCATTTGCACACCCTGCCATACAGAAAGGGAGCAGTTGTTTTGTTGATCCAATAAATCTGGAACCTTTCCCTGATCAGAGTGCTTTTCTAAGGAACACAAAACGTGTAGCTACTGACCTTTTGGATAATTTATTAAGTGGTGTACTTGAAGAGAATAATCCCTCTGAGGTTAGCTTATCAACATCAGATAACCAGAAAACGTTAATTCGCCTAAAAACAAACGTTTATATTAACCGCAATTCGCTACCGGTTTCCCTGGTGAACTTTCTTAGGAATGAACTTAACTTCGCAAATAGTGAGTTTTATATCAGAAAGAACATTGGTAAGAGCACTCACGAAACTAAAAGGTTCTTTAAACTAATCATAGAAAGTGGGAACGATCTGATCATTCCCAGAGGATTCATTGGGAGGATTATCAGATTTTGCAAAGAGAGTAATATAGAGTTTGAATTCAAGGATGAAAGGGAAAAGTTGGCAGATGTTGCTTTTAAAAGCAATATCAGTCTATATCAGCACCAGCTGACTGCCTTGGAAGCTGCAAATAAAAAGGACATCGGTGTCATTGTTGCACCGCCTGGAGCAGGAAAAACCGTGATCGGGCTCAAAATCATTGAAGAGAAACATCAACCTGCCTTAATCCTGGTTCATAGGAAACAACTCGCAGACCAGTGGATTGATAGAATTCAATCATTTCTTGGGATACCAAAGCATCAAATAGGTTTAATATCAGGAGGGAAGGCTAAATCTGGTAAACTGATTACGGTTGCAATGATTCAGAGTTTCGGCAAGGAGATCGAAAAAAATGCACAATCGGAATTGCTTACATCCTTTGGGACAGTCATCGTTGATGAATGTCATCATATTCCTGCTGATACATTCAGTAGCGTAATAGCCAGACTTGACACCTATTATTTATACGGGTTAACGGCCACTCCCTTCCGTAAATACAATGACAGCAAGCTGATCTTTATTTATCTTGGGGAGATCATTTCAGAGATAAAAACACAGGAGGGGCTAAGTCAAAAAAAAGCAACCATCATAATCCGGAATACTGACTTCGATGTCCCATTCAATTCAAAAACAGACAGATTCGAAACATTATCCAAAATCCTGATTCATGACAGTTCAAGGAATAAATTGATTCTCGATGATGTGATCTTTGAAGTTAATTCCGGGAAACGGGCTGTGATTATCACCGAGAGGAAAGAACATATTGAATCATTATTCCAGTATCTGAAACAGAAGTTCGAGGTCATTACGCTATCAGGAGATGATAGTGAGGTCATTGGTAAGGAAAAATGGAAAAGTCTCAAGGAAGGTAGCTATCAGGTTCTAATCACAACTGGACAATACTTTGGTGAAGGGACAGACCTGAATAATGCGCAATGCCTTTTCCTGGCATATCCATTTTCTTTTGAAGGTAAACTAATCCAATACATTGGAAGAGTTCAACGCGGAGAATTAACTCCATGGGTTTATGATTACCGGGACCAAAGAATCGAATACCTGAATCGACTTTTCCTTAAACGAAACACATACTACCGTAAATTGGAGAATCAGGCCACACTATTTGATGAAACCGGAGTAGAAGTAAGGACCAATAAGACGACGATAAGAATTGATGAACGAATCAAAGTACCCATAGAAGAATTGGAGTTTCGTTACGGAAGTATTTCTTTCAGCTATTTTGTTGAGAATATGAGGGAGAAGCTTGAATTTGAGATAGAAAACGATCAGATTCATCCTGAGTTTGATGTTTTGAAACCCTATTTTATCAAAATATTAAAATCGAAGCAGGTTGAAATTCAGATTAATGCAGAGTACCACGAAGGAAAATTGATATCACAGATTGCAAAGTCACTTGACCTGGAAAGGATAAACAAAGAAGTTGTGGATACGATTCGTTTCCGTTTTGCAGAAAAGAGTTTCTTTGGGAAAGTGCCGGATAAAAACAAAGGTTTATTGAGTTTATCGGAACTACAAGACCAAGCCAACAATCTATATGATTCTGAAATTGAATTGCTTGAAGATATTCTGAATCGCAAGAAAGTGAAACACTACCGGCAACTAAGGTTCCTGGCCGATCAACATGAATTAACAGTATTGAAAATCCGGTTTGTTCTTAACCCGTTCTCATTTGTATTCCTGCTAGCAGGTGAAGAACAATTCCATGTGGTCATGGAAACTATGGATACCGAAGAGGCCACCTACATCTGGCATTTGGAGAAATCAATTTCAGAACTCAAGAACCGACTAAAAGACATAGATCTTGATCTGCAATTCATAAGGGCTAAAGGAAGAATACCATTTTTGGAAAAGCTACCTGCCAATTTCAGCCGAGTCCATCACGATTATTCTGATGAAAAGAAAGGGTACATTTTATGGAAGACCTCACTCGAGGAGAAATTAGTATAACCTCATCAGAAAGTGAAATTATTATATGTTTTGTCAGGTAACTACCGGTAATTACCTGACATTTTATACATTTGCAACAGAATGCAAAATTTATGAAAACAACTGATTTTATTACAGATAAGATTAACAGACTTCCAATTGGATTTGTTTTCACCTATGATGATTTAAAGATAGAGGTGAATAAAGTGGATGCTGTTACAAAAGCACTAGGACGCTTGGTTAAAGAGGGTAAGATCAGGAAACTATCACCCGGTAGGTTCTACAAGGCTCGTACTACAGATTTCGGGGAACTTAAACCGGATATTTACCAGGTTGTAAAAGATCTCCTGGAAGAGAATGGCAAAATCCTTGGGTACCTTACAGGCTATTATGCCTATAACATACTAAAACTGACCACACAGGTGCCATCTATCATCCAGATTGGGTCCATTGAATTAAAGAAAGGACTTACAAGAGGTATATATAAAATCAGATTCATCAAACAGCCGAACCGTATTACCAAAGAGAATATCACCCTACTCCAAATACTTGATTCTGTACGAAATATAAAGGAGATTCCGGATACAACCGTTGATAAGGCCTGTTTGATATTAATTAGCACCATCAAAAAAATCAGCCCAGAAGACAGGTCCAGGCTTGTGAAACTTGCATTAAAATACAACCCTGCCACGAGGGCACTGACAGGGGCAATGCTTGAAAATATAGCTGATAGCAATAGTGTTGATAGCTTATACAAATCTCTTAATCCTTCCTCTTCATACTCAATTGGAATCTCTGACCAGGTATTGCCTAACAAGTTAAAATGGAATATCTTATGATCCTACACAAAGACATTACAGCATTTACAGCAGCAATAAGTACGGCAAGCGAAAACTTGAAAATTCTTCCGGTGTTTATCGAAAAGGACTACTGGATAACGTTAGTATTAAAGCGATTGGCTGACAGCAAATATAAAGACAATGTGGTTTTCAAGGGAGGAACTTCATTATCGAAAGGATATAAGCTCATCCAACGATTTTCAGATGATGTGGATATTGCAGTCATTGAAACAGATACTTTTGTGGGTAATCGACTGAGGACTCTCATTCGTAATGTCGAGAAAACTATAACTATTGACCTGAAAGAAGATGACAAATCAGATATCGCCAGTAAAGGAGGTCGCTATCGTAAGTCTGTTTTCATTTATCCCAAAACGGGTGATAGTCGGCTATACCAAGAAACTTCTGATCATTTGATAGTTGAAGTAAACTCCTTTGCAAATCCATTTCCATTCGTAAGTCAATCCATTAACACTATGATTTATGACAATCTGATAAATAATGATTTATCTCATTTGGTCATGCAATATGAGTTGGAACCTTTCACTTTAAATATTCTTGATAAAAGAAGGACGCTTGTAGAGAAGACAGTATCACTTATACGATTTTCTTATTCGGAGGATACTGTGACATCATTATCCAAGAAAATCCGGCATTTTTATGATATCCATTTCTTATATCAGGATCCAATTTGTAAGGCCTACTGCGACTTCGAGAATTTGATCATTCAGGACAAACTTGCTTTTGATGATCCAATCGGATGGAAAGATAAAAACTCCATGAATCACCTCTTTTTAAAGAATTTGGTCTTCTTTGGGCCAAGCTCAAAAACACCTACATCACTGAATTAAGCAAATTAGCCTATTCCCCTATTCCGGCGGAAGGAGAAGTTGAGGAGTCATTTATGAAGATCTTAAAATTGATCTCCAGCCCTACACAAATTTAGCGGGCTTCTAGAACAAGATGTATTAATAATTACATGCAGGCCTATATTCCTCCGCTATCCCTCTTCCGCATCTCCTGGATCAAAGTCAGGTCGACATACTTGGCGTAAACTGCTGTGACTTTGAGGTTCTTATGTCCCAGGAACTTGCTGACGTAATCGATGCGGATGCCTTTGATCAGGGCTACTGTGGCAAAGGTGTGCCGTGTATTTGCAAAGTAATGTTCTTATTAGATGATAATCCGTTAACCCTTTAGCAGGCTATAAAACGCAAAAATGCCGGAATGAATAAACATTCCGGCATTTAATATTTTTCCCACAATCACACCCACACTCAAACTCAAACTTAGTAGTGGGTTGTACAAGACTCGAACTTGTGACCCCCGCCCTGTCAAGGCGATGCTCTGAACCAACTGAGCTAACAACCCTTTTGTTTGTGCAAAAATACAACAAAAAAATTACCGTCCAAATCTTGGAATACTACTAAAAAATCAGTATATTGGTTGAAATTATTTAAAGAAAATATACTGTACCGGGAAATTAATCTAACTACTTACCTTCCAACTGACTAAGTCCCTCCAAAGAAATGAAGGCCATTCATTGTTACCCTTTAAAACAAAAAGCGATGAAGAAATTGACTCTTATCATGCTCTTATTCTGTGTATTAGCTTCAAATGCAAAAGCACAGGTATTTTATGTTGATACAATTCTTGCCTGTCCACCCACTGAAATCTGGGTGCCGGTTAAAGTGCTAAATTTCAATAATATAGTAACGTTATCAAATCGTCTTTTGTATAACAGCACAAGTCTTACCTATAAGGGATATACCCTGAACCCGGCCCTCTCTCAGGGGTTTGCTTTTATTAACAATAGTCCTCCTGTAAATGATACGGGCAGCATTTCTTTTGCATGGTACACCATAAACCCGGTGAGTGTGCCCGACAGCCAGGATATTGTTACTTACATGTTCCGGTACAACATGGGTTCCAGTTACCTGATGTGGGATACCGCAGGAATGGGAGCAGGCACGACGGTATTTATCAACGGGGCGGTGCTGCCCGATATGCCTCCCTTCACCCTGCAGCCCGACAACATGAGCGTGGTGGACGGGAATATGGCTGTTCTCTATGCAGGCACCCTGGCTCCAGTCAATTTTCCCCGCCAATGGCAGACCAGCTCCGATGGCGGCCTTAGCTGGACCGACCTGACTAACACCCCACCCTATTCCGGGATAAATACGGATATTCTGACCCTCGATTCGGTTTTTCTGAGCCTGGACAACCAGCTGTATCGATTGCGTATCACCGGCTGTGATACTATTTATTCCCAGGCTGCATTACTGACGGTCATTTCTGTAGACTTTTTCTCGGGTACACTTTCTTATCTGAACAATTCGGCCACTCCTCTTGTCAATTCCACGATCAACCTGGTTCAGGGCGGGACAATCCTCTACTCAGTCAACCCGGACAACTTCGGCTATTTTGAAATTCCAAACATTCTGCCCGGCACCTATGACATCAACATTCAATGCTATGTTCCCTGGGGAGGGAACAATGCAACGGATGCACTGGTGGTCCTCAAGCATTTTCTAGGGATGATCACCCTGAACGGTTTGCCCCTGCAAGCTTCCGATATCGATCTGTCTGGTTTCGTCAACAGCACGGATGCCCTGCTGATCCTGAAACGCTTTGTCGGGCTCACTAATCAATATCCGGCAGGAAACTGGCTGTTTGATGCCACATCCATTACCATCCCGGCGGGTGGCGCATCTCTCGATATCCGGGGGCTTTGCGTGGGCGATGTTAACCAATCATATATCCCTTGACAATCAATAAATTATGAAAAAGATTATTCTTATTATTTTCTTATTTTGTGCGTTAACAGGAAAGGCACAAAACCTGGTGCTTTTTGTTGATACGGTTTTGGCTTGTCCGCCAAATACGGTTATGGTAACTGTCAGTGAACAACATTTTGATAACCAGAACATGTTTGTATCACGGCTGTATTATAATGCAAATTCTTTATTCTGTATTGATTCAATCAACTTAAACCCTGCACTGGCACCAGGGTTGCTGTGGGTTATCAACAATATTGAAATCGATACCGGCATCATTGATTTTTATTGGCAAAGTTCCGGTCCATTTTTTATCACACTCCCTGATAATCAGCCTATTATCACTTATTTGTTTGAGTATTTAACTGATACCAGTTTTCTAACCGGAGATGTTGCCTCCTTGGGGGGCAACCCTGCCGTTTTTATTGAAGGAGCCGTAATCCCCGGCGGAGTTGCCGGGATAACCCAACAACCCATTGATATAACCGTTGTTAGCGGAAACATGTCGGTGTTTTATGCGGCTACCCAAACCACCGGGTATATCCAATATCAATGGCAGATCAGCACCGACGGAGGAGTGAACTGGAATGATTTATCAAACACTCCGCCTTATTCCGGTGTAAACACCAATATCCTGACCCTGGATACGGTAACCTTCAACCAGAATAACAATTTGTACCGCCTGTATATCAATGCATGCGATGCGATTTATTCTCAGCCTGGCTCGCTGACAGTAGTTTCCGGGATTTATTTTTCAGGCACCCTTTCCTATCTGAACAATTCTGCCTCTCCGCTTAGCAATGCAACGATTAACCTGGTGCAAAGCGGTGTAACGATTTATTCAGTCAATCCCGACAATCTTGGTTACTTCGAGTTCCAAAATATTCAGCCCGGTACCTATGATATTAATATCCAATGCTTTATACCCTGTGGAGGAAACACGGCGGCAGATGCCCTGGCTGTTCTGAAGCATTTTACCGGGATGGCTCCCCTCAGCGGGTTACCCCTGCAGGCTGCCGATATCGATCTGTCGGGTTTCGTCAACAGTATGGATGCCCTGCTGATCCTGAAACGTTTTGTCGGGCTCATCAACCATTACCCGGCAGGGAACTGGTTGTTTGATGCCGCAACTGTTACCATCCCGGCCGGTGGCGCTTCCCTCGATATTCACGGGATTTGCGTGGGAGATGTTAACCAATCATATATCCCTTGATAATCAATAAATTATGCAAAAAATTATTCTTATTGTTTTCTTATTTTGCACATTGGCAGGTCATGCACAAAATCCTCTTATTATTTATGTTGATAGTATTATTGCCTGCCCGCCCAATGAGGTTTGGGTACCGGTTCGTGTTCTTAACTTTAACAATATCAATTCTTTATCAATTGGATTGAAGTATAATTCAAATACTCTTTCCTTCAATGGTTCCACTGGATTAAACGCCGCCTTGTCAACAGGATTTATGGCGGAGAATAATACAGTTGTTGCATCTGATACAAATGAATATCATTTAGCCTGGTATAGTGTCACTCCTGCATCAGTCGTTGATAGTCAATCTGTTATTACAATAAAATTTCAATATAACACCGGTTCAAGCTTCCTGATCTGGGATATGGCCGGAACAGCCATTGTCGGCTCTTCAAATATCCCGGTTGTTTTTATCAATGGCACCGTTGAACCCTGGAATGTCTCTATTATCCAGCAGCCGGCTGACATGAATCTGATGGCCGGAAATCCTGCCATGTTTTGTACAGTTACACAGGCTCCTTCTTATGTCCAGCGCCAATGGCAGATCAGTGCTGACGGAGGAAATAGCTGGAACAACCTGTCAAATACCCCCCCCTACACTGGAGTAACTACCGATATCCTGACCCTGGATACTGTTACTTCCAGCCTGAATAACGATCTGTATCGATGGTGTATCATGGGATGCGATACCCTGTATTCCCAACCGGCATTGCTGACGGTGCTTTCAGGAGTCTCTTTTTCCGGAACGCTCTCCTACTTGAATACTTCAGCCTCTCCACTTATCAATTCCACGATCAACCTGGTTCAGGGCGGGACAACCCTATACTCAGTCAACCCTGATAATTTCGGCTATTTTGAGATCCCAAACATTCAGCCCGGCACCTATGATATTAATATCCAATGCTTTATTCCCTGGGGAGGTAATACAGCGGCAGATGCCCTGGCTGTTCTGAAGCATTTCACCGGGATGGCTCCCCTCAGCGGACTGCCCCTGCAGGCTGCCGATATCGATCTTTCTGGTTTCGTAAACAGCATGGATGCCCTGCTGATCCTGAAACGTTTTGTCGGGCTCATCAACCATTACCCGGCAGGGAACTGGCTGTTTGATGCCACATCCATTACCATCCCGGCCGGTGGCGCTTCCCTCGATATTCACGGGATTTGCGTGGGAGATGTTAACCAATCGTATACTCCCTGACTAGGGACGGTAACCTTATTCAGTGTACCAGTGTACCAGTGTACCAGTGTACCAGTGTACCGGTGTACCGGTGTACCAGTGTACCGGTGTACCAGTGTACCGGTGTACCAGTGTACCAGTGTACCGGTGTACCAGTGTACCAGTGTACCGGTGTACCGGTGTACCGGTGTATCAGTGTGCCGGTTAACTAGTTGACATTTAAACACTTATATACTTGCAAATCTGTGAGCGTGTAAATTTTAATAACCAGTTGATCCAGGAAACAGGTACTGCTATAAATTTTCCTTTAAAAATCATCATAAACCCCTAATTTTGCCGGTCATCGATTAAAAACATCATGCCATCCAACGGATAGCAGCAAAATTATCCTCATTCTCATGAAGAAACACTATCTCCTAAGCCTGTTTATTTCTTTTCTTTTCGTTCTCTCCGCCTCCGCCCAGGGGTTTAAAGAGCTTTCCCTGAAAGACATATGGGGTTCGCGTGACTTTTTTCCCCAGCGCCCTGCCGACCTGCAATCGCTCAAAGACGGCGAACATTATATCCTGAATATCAACGACTCGGTAAATATATACGAATACCTTTCCGGGAACCGGACGGGGACACTTTTTACCACTGAAGACCTGATCCGCAGAACCCATGGTGATACCCTGCAAATGGAAGACTTCACCCTTAGCCAGGATGAGAAAAAGGTACTTATCACCACCCAGACGGAACCCATCTATCGCCGCTCTTCCATCTCTACTTATTTTGTGCTGGACCTGGTCACCAAAACCATCACTCCGGTCTCAACTAACGGCAAACAAAGGCTGGCAGAATTTTCACCCGATGGAAGCAAAGTCGCCTTTGTAAGGGATAACAACCTGTTTATCAAAGATTTAATGAGTGGGACTGAAATACAGGTCACCACCGACGGAGTGATCAACAACATCATCAACGGGGCAACCGACTGGGTATATGAAGAAGAATTCGAATTCTCGAAGGCTTTTTTCTGGAGCCCCGACAGCAAAAAGATCGCTTTTTACAGGTTTGATGAAAGCCAGGTAAAAGAATACACCATGGTTACCTGGGGGAAGCTCTATCCTGAACAATACCCCTATAAATATCCCAAAGCCGGGGAAGCCAACTCGCTGGTCACCATCCTGGTTTACGAGCTTTCCTCAAAGAAAATCAAACAGATGGACATCGGTAAGGAAACCGACCAGTACATTCCCCGCGTCAAATGGACCCCAAACCCGGGTAAACTGGCTATTTACCGCATGAACCGGCTTCAGAACAAGCTGGAGATGCTACTTGCCGATGTTAACAGCGGGAACACCAACATTCTGTATACTGAAGAGAACAAATGCTATATTGAGATCACCGACGACCTGACTTTTACCGATGATAACCTTTTCTTTTTTCTGACCAGTGAAAAAGATGGATTCAGGCACATTTACCTCTATGGCATGGATGGTAAACTCATCCGCCAGATCACGCACGGTAACTGGGTAGTGACCGGTATCAAGGGCTATGATCAGAAAAACAGGGCCATTTACTTCCAGTCGACCGAAACCAGCCCGCTCGACAGGGATATCAGCGTGATTAATCTTGATGGTACCCGGATGAAGAAGAACTCGAAGAAAAAAGGATGGAACAATGCGGATTTCAGCGCAACCTTCAAGTATTTAGTTCATTCGGTGAGTGATGCCAATACCCCGCCCGTTTATTCGGTTTGCACCACCAGGGGGAAGGAGCTCAGGATGCTGGAAGACAATGCGAAACTGGTGGAAAGGACAAAGGATTACGGTTTCAGCAAGGTGGAGTTTTTCACCATTCCTTCAGCCGGCTACAACCTGAATGCATACATGATAAAGCCGGCCAACTTCGATTCCACAAAAAAATACCCTGTATTTATGAATGTTTACGGCGGACCCGGTGCCCAGGACGTTTCAAACCGTTTCGGTCATTTCGACTTTATCTGGTACCAGATGCTGGCGCAGAGAGGGTATATCTCGGTTTGTGTCGATAACCGCGGAACCGGGTTCAGGGGAGAGGCTTTCGAAAAATGCACCTACCTTCAGCTGGGCAAATATGAAACCGAAGACCAGATAGAAGCCGCGAAATACCTGGGAAAACTTAATTATGTGGATTCCAAACGAATTGGGATATGGGGATGGAGTTACGGTGGATATATCTCCTCGCTTTGCATGACAAAAGGCGGGACAATCTTCAAAGCAGGTATCGCGGTGGCCCCGGTGACGAACTGGAGGTACTACGACAATATTTATACCGAGCGTTTTATGAGAACCCCACAGGAAAACGCCAAAGGATACGATGAAAATTCACCGATCAATTCAGCATCGGGAATGCAGGGAGATTTCCTGCTGGTTCATGGCACTTCCGACGATAATGTTCATTTTCAGAACTCTATGGAGTTTTCAAACGCCCTGATCAAAGCCAACCGCCAGTTCCGGGAGTTTTTCTACCCAAACCGCAATCATGGGATCTACGGAGGAAATACCCGTATGCATCTGTACAAAATGCTGACCGATTTCCTGATGGAGAAGCTGTAAACGATAATGCATGTTCCAATTTGGTAAGGTCACGAGATATCCTGTCCCGACAAATTAAAACCGGTTAATTTCGCCATACTACTGATTTCCAACATAAAACGCCAGGCAGGGACAACTTTAATCAGGCCATTGCTTACACTATAACTTTCTTCTTCATCATTGGTAATGATCATTCCTTTGGAGAGATCAAGTTCGGTCATGGCGGCCTGAAGTGCCCTGATTTCCCGTTGACGCGTAATGGGCTCCCTGAGAGTTTCACAAACCTGGAGTAGCATTAAGGTCCCTGCTTGATTTTTTACTATGAAATCAACTTCATAATTTCCAGAGGTCCTATAATAAAACACTTCTTCTGAAATGCGACGAAGAGCCATAAAGACCATGTTCTCAAGAATATGCCCGCTATTGACCAATATTCCTGAAGAAACAGATTTTACAAGTGAATGGTCGACACAATAAATCTTTTTAGGATTTGAATTTGACCGGTGAAATGAGGCATCAAACTTTCGCACAGTAAAAAGAAAATATGCGTCCTCAAACCATTTAAGGTACTCGGAAACCACATTTTTCGGAACATTATTCCCGAGAGATTTAAGAAAACCGGTCAGACTATTCAAAGTGTAGCAGGAAGCAATATTATCCAGGAGTTTTTTTGCAAGGTCAATGACTGCTCTTGGGTGAGAAATATCATACCGCTCAATTAAGTCGCGGAACAAGATTGAATTGAAATACTCCTGATGTACTTTGATCCTTAATAATTTGGGCAGGCCAATCACCTCCGGAAACCCTCCGGATTCCTTATATTCCTCAAAGGTCTTCTCAACCATTAAGCGCTCCTGGCTATTAAAAGGTAATTCACTTTTAATCCTTTGATGATCAATGAATTCCTGAAAGGAAAATGGGAAAAGTTCCCATGACAATGCCCTGCCTCTCATTTGGGTGGCAATCTCTTTCGAAAGCATCTGTGCTGAAGAGCCTGTCAAATAAACATGGCAGTTTTCCGTACGCAATAATCTTTCAATAAATGCCTCCCAACCTTGAATCGTCTGAACTTCATCGAAGAAACAATAAATTGTTTCATTCATCCTTTTGTGTGGAAAAATCCAATAATAGGCTTGAATCACCAGATCCAGTCCTTGTGATTTGAGCCCGGAAAGCCGATCATCAAAAAAGTTGATGTACAATATATTCTCAACATCTATCCCTTCCGATATATATTTTCTGATGATCTGATTCAGATAAGTTGATTTTCCTGATCTTCTGACTCCAATTACAATAGTAGCTTTCTTTTCAATCGGGAAAACCCTGAGTC
>JAPLDE010000078.1:0-10865 GCA_026391855.1 Bacteroidota bacterium
TCAACCTGATCAAGGAAGAGATACTGAAGATCCGTGAAAACGGGGGTACCGTGATCTTTTCAACCCACAATATGGCTTCAGTGGAAGAACTCTGCGACCATATCGCACTGATCAACCAGTCGGAAAAGATCCTGGAAGGCCGGGTAAGGGATATAAAAAACACATACAAGAACAACCTCTATGAAGTCTGCTTTTCCGAAGGAGCTTCCGATATCAGGTCCTTCCTGCCTTCGCCCATGACCCTGGAAAGTGTTGAAAATGAGGAAGATTGCCTGAAAGCAAAGATAAAACTCATGCCGGGTTCCGGACCCAATGATCTGTTGTCAGTGCTTATTCCCCATGTGGAAGTTCATTCACTTCATGAGATCATTCCAACGATGAATGACATCTTCATCACCACGGTGAACCAGTATAAGCATCATCATTCAACAAACCCGGCAAACTGACAGGAGGTCAATTATGAACAAAATATCATTGATCATACAGAGAGAATATCTTACCCGGGTAAAGAAAAGATCTTTTATCGTGATGACCATCATCGGACCCATCCTCATGGCAGCCCTGATCATCGTGCCGGTCTACCTGGCTACCATGACCGAAAAAGATCAGAAGATAGCCGTACTGGATGAGACCGGGTTGTTTTTCGAACGCTTCAAAAATACTGAACACCTTAGCTTTCAGCATGTTTACGGAGCCCTGGATGTGGAAAAGGAAAAATTCCTTAATGAAGGGTATTATGCCCTGCTCTATATCCCCAAATCGGAGGTGGCCGTTCCGTCCGGAGCTATGCTGTATTCCGACAAACAGCCCAATATTATCGTGAAATCCTACATCCAGGATGCGATGAAGAAAGAAATTGAAAGCATGAAGCTGGAGGCCTCCGGGATCGACAAGAACATCCTTGAATCGATAAAGACCAAGGTCAACCTGGTAACTATTAAAATGGACAAAGGAGGAAAAGAGGAGAAATCCTATACCGAAGTGAGCATGATGGTGGGTTTGTTTTCCAGTGTTCTCATCTATGTTTTCATTTTCCTTTTCTGTTCACAGGTGATGCGTGGGGTGATCGAAGAAAAAACAAACCGCATCGTCGAAGTGATCGTTTCATCCGTGAAACCCTTCCAGCTGATGATGGGCAAAATAGTAGGCATTGCCCTGGTCGGGCTTACCCAGCTGTTTTTATGGGTATTACTCACGCTTGGAATTGTATTTGCCTTCCAGGTCGCCTATAGAGACAGCTTCCAACTGACGGGTACGCAAAAAATGGTCACTTCATCAACGCCGTCGGTCAACCCGGCCGTTTCCGGACCAGATAAAGCGGATCTTCAATTTAACAAAGAAGAAGTGAATAAAGTTTTCGACCTCATCAGGTCGATCAATTTCGGGGTAATCATCTGTTGCTTTCTGTTTTATTACCTGGGAGGTTATTTATTATACGCGGCGCTGTTTGCGGCGATTGGTTCGGCTGTTGATAACGATGCTGATACCCAGCAGTTTATGATGCCTGTGACCATACCGCTTTTTTTCGCCCTGATCATGGCCCAGTTCGTTATTAATAATCCCGATGGTCCGATCGCCTTCTGGCTTTCGATCATTCCTTTTACCAGCCCGGTTATCATGATGATCCGCATCCCTTTCGGGGTGCCTTACGGCGACCTGGCGCTTTCGGCCGTATTGCTTATCGGCGGTTTCCTGGGAACCACCTGGCTGGCAGCAAGGATCTACCGTACAGGCATACTCATGTATGGTAAGAAGGTGACATACAGAGAATTGTGGAAATGGATATCCTTTAAAAACTGAAAACAACTGCATCATGTCGAAAATCCTGATTATTGATGACGAAAGAAGCATAAGGAATGTCCTTAGGGAGATCCTGGAATACGAGAAATATGTGGTTGATGAAGCCGAGAACGGGTTGGACGCCCTGGAGATGGTTAAAAAATCCAGCTACGATGTTATTCTTTGCGATATAAAAATGCCCAGGATGGACGGGCTTGAGGTACTTGAACACCTGAACCGGCTTACGGATGCCCAGGTGATCATGATCTCGGGGCACGGAACCATTGAAACTGCTGTTGAGGCTATAAAAAAAGGAGCGTATGACTACATAGCCAAGCCGCTCGACATGAACCGGACCATTATCACCATCAGGAATGCCCTGGACAAATCGTTGCTGATCTCAGAAACGGTGGCGCTGAAAAGGAAGGTCAACAAAACCTATGAAATGATCGGTGATTCAGCCGGTATCACCAAGGTAAAAGAGCTGATTGAAAGAGTGGCGCCCACGGATGCGAGGGTATTGATAACCGGTGAGAATGGTACCGGTAAAGAGCTTGTAGCCAGATGGATACATGAGCAGAGCTCCAGGTGTGCCGGGCCCTTTATTGAGGTCAATTGTGCGGCTATCCCTTCGGAACTCATTGAAAGCAACCTTTTCGGCCATGAGAAGGGATCCTTTACTTCAGCCATCAGGCAAAAAAAAGGAGATTTTGAATTAGCCGACGGAGGAACCCTTTTCCTTGACGAGATCGGAGATATGAGCCTGTCGGCCCAGGCCAAAGTGTTAAGGGCCTTACAGGAAAACAAGATCATGCGGGTAGGAGGCGAGAAAGAGATCCAGGTGAACGTGAGGGTGGTGGCCGCCACCAATAAAGACCTGCGGGAGGAGATAGAAAAGAAGAACTTCAGGGAAGACCTGTATCACAGGCTCAGCGTGATCATTATCCAAGTGCCTCCTTTACGCGACCGGTCGGAGGATATCCCTCTGCTGGCAAGACATTTCATGGAGGAAATCAGCCTGGTGCAAGGTAAAGCCCCTGTCCTTTTCAGTGAAGAAGCCATACTGGAACTGCAGAAAATAGAATGGACGGGTAACATCAGGGAGTTACATAATGTTATCGAACGGCTGGCAATTTTATGTGACGGGATCATACAGGGAGAGGACATCATTCGCTATGCCCAGCCCTTAAAGCATTGAATTTATTTGTACCTTTGCGGATACTGACCGGGGCTGACAGGTTTTGACAGCAGGGAAGTTATCCAGTAAGCATGCCGAGCTTTGAGAATGTTGCTCGTTAATCCAAGTCTCACGCCAATTAAACGGCACAAATTCAGATTACTCGTTAGCTGCTTAATCCAAGGGATTAACCGCTGACTGCTCCCCGGGAAACTTTTCCTGGCAGTGTCCCGGAAGGAGCATCATAAAAGCTAGGATAGAAGAGGTGAAGTTCTGGTATCTCTTTGAAAATTAAAGAACTAAGGTAATGATGGGTTGGCTTCCGGCCAGTCAGTACCCTACAACCAACCGGAAGATAAGCATGTAGAAAGCTGTATGGCTGCTTGTTTGGACGAGGGTTCGAATCCCTCCAGCTCCACTCCCGCCCACACCATATATAATATATACCCGTAAAAAATCAGGAGACTGATTTTTTACTTCCCGAAAGCAAGAAGAATATCCCGGTATTGAATATTATTTATGGTTTCACATGCACAATCAATCCATATAATCACTCTTTTTCAGCTTCTTTTTTGTTATTTTTTGCTTAAAATTCTTTCATAAACAATAAAAAAATTTTACTGTTTAAGATTTTTTAAGAATTTTTCGTATTTTAGCTTGCAATTCGAGTAGGATGCCCAGCAAAAAGATTGATTCAAGTTAAAGGTAATCAATTCTTTACGTCAGTGAACCTTTCACTGGGGTATTTTATTTTATTTATTTTAAAACCAAATTAAACCTTTTATTAACAATTAAATCGTGTTCTCATGGAAAGAAAAACGACAAAGTTTAAGTACCTACTGCTGATTCCAGCTCTTTTTCTTGGGTTGAGCCTTTTCGCCCAGAAAACAGAGCCAGTGAAAAAAGCTCCTGGTAGCTCCACTGAAGTAACAACTCCTTCAGTGTCAAATCATCGCCCTGCCAACTGGCAGATGGAACAGGAGTTACAGAGCGCTCTTGACAACGACAACAGTTCTTCAAATTTGCCCAAATCGAAGGTGAATCAGGGACTGAACAACCCGCAAGCCACCGCTGCTTACGAAAAAATGAAGAAAAACTATGCTGATAAGATGGAAAGAGAGCGAATACTGAGTATTCCTTCAGCCGGTTTAGCTCCGGCCAACCTCTTTCCTCAAGTTGCTGTTACTGAAAAACCTAACAACTCAAAGCTTCCCGGTGATATCGCATACGGATGGGTTGCTTATGACGGAAGCGGTGCCAATCCAAACGGACCTATGCACTTCGTCCTGAACAATCCTTCTGCAGTCACTTCAATTGCTTCCAGCTCCATTTCCACTTATGGTGGTACATGGGCACTGGGTAACTGGTACGGTGTTTCCACTGCCTCTGACCTCTTTATCATTGACCCTGTTACCGGCGCCACCACTATCGTAGGACCATGCGGAGCCGTTGTCCAGGACATTGCTTTTGACTGGACCACCAATACCATGTATGGCCTCAGCTCTGGCGCCAACTTCTATACTGTCGATATTCTCACTGGCGCTGCCACCCTTCTCGGCAACATAGGTTCCGGACTGTTTGTTAACATCGCCTGCGATCAGAACGGTGTGTTATTTGCCACCGATATTATTGCCGACAACCTCTGGACCATCAACAAAACGACGGCTGTAGGTACGATTATCGGTTCAATCGGTTTTAACGCCAACTATGCACAGGACATGGAATTCGACAATTCCGACAATACCATGTACATGGCTGCCTTTAACCTTACTACCTTCCAGGGTGAATTACGTACTGTTGATGTAACTTCAGGCGCTACGACAATGGTCGGTACCTTCCCCGGAAACCCGATGGAAGTAACCACACTGGGTATCCAGAACCAACCGCTGGTTACTTATGACAACGATATGGGCGTAACCTCCCTGATCGCTCCGGTTAATGCCGGAACACTGGGCAACAGTGAACTCATTTCTTGTAATGTTAAGAACTGGGGTAATAACCCTCAGTCAGGTATTCCTATCCAGTATACCCTCGACGGCCTTGCCCCTGTACCTGATGTGATCCCCGGACCCGTTCTCCCCGGTCAGACTGTTCAATTTGATTTTGCTGTACATGGCGACTTCTCCGTTTACGGAAACCATACCCTGGTGATCTGTGTCATGCTTCCCGGCGACCAGCAATCCAATAACGACTGCAAAACTTATACCGTTGTTAAGATCATGCCTACCTGGACCGACACCATCCGCCCGATGCTGTTACCGGGATGGACAGGTTCAACCAACGGAAGCATCTTTACCGAAAACAGCCTTATCCAAATTAAATCGGGCCAGATTGAAGATGGTTATGCCAAGTTCGATCTTTCTAATATTCCTAACAACGCCCCTATCAGTATGCTGAAACTGGGCTATTATATGCAGGCACAAAGCGGTGCTCCCTATCTGGATTTCAGAAGAGTGAACCTTGACCCGATGGCTTCTTCGGCCAGCGCCACGTTGACCGCTATCGAAACAGGAACACTATACCTGGAAACCACCAGCGGTTATTCTGTCGGCTGGCATGTTTTTGACCTTCCGGCTATTGCCAGGACCCATTTCTCCCTGGCCACCCTGCAGGACTGGTTCTGTATAGGATTCTACGAATTTGAAACCTATACAGGTTATGTGGGCACCATTGAAGGATGGGCACAACCCCATATTCCTTACCTGGTGGTAACTTACGGTTATATCCCCGGTCCTAACGACGTCGGCGTGTTATCACTGACTTCTCCGGTTTCGGCTGTCAGTCTAAACGACCATGAAACGGTTTCCTGCATTGTTAAAAACTATGGTTCAGCTGACCAGAATACAGCGTTTAATATGTCATATAAACTGAACAACAACACTCCTGTTGTTCAGTCGTTTACGACTCCGATGCCGTTCTTTTCAAACACACAAGCACCCTTTTCTTTTACTACTGTTGCTGACATGCATTCCTACGGTATTTATACCCTTCGTGTTTGTACCGAACTCCCGGGAGATGCCTTCGTTAACAACGACTGCAAAAACTACTTTATTACCAATATTCTGCCGACGGTAACCGATACATTCTATCCGGGTAACGCTCCTTACTGGACAGGCACCACCAACGGTACTGCGTTCACCGAGAACAGCCTTATCAGGTGGACCAGCGGGAGTATTGATGACGGATGGGCAAAATTCGATATTACTGCCATGGCTAATAATGTAACGGTGAACTCACTCTCTTTGCATTATTATGTGCAGTCGTCATATATTCCTTACTTCTCGTTTACCAGGATGCTGGTCGACCCCATGACAGGAACCGCTGCCCAGGTGTTTGCCAATATCACCGGAGGCGCTGCCTACCTGAGCACAACCAGTGGTTACAATGTCGGCTGGAATGCTTTTGATCTGCCCGCCCAGGCAATGACAGACCTTTCTGACCAGACCAACTTTGACTGGTTCGCTGTCGGTTTCTACGAGTATGAAAGCGGTGGATCATATACCGCTACCGCCCACGGATGGGCCGAGACAAACAAGCCGTATATTGTTGCCAACTACGCAGTTCCCATTCCTCACGATATTGCTGTAGTGTCTATCAATACGCCTCCGTATATCGTTCAGGGACCTTTTGTACCTACCGTTACGGTGAAGAACCTCGGAACCAATGTCGAAACATTCACCCTCACCCTCACTGCTCCCGGTTATACCCACGATACCATTATTCAAGTTATCAATGTCGGAGAAATGATGATAATTCCTTTCTACGGATGGACTGCCACCGCGGGTATTGCCTCTATGACAGCTTGCTCCTCATTGCCCTCTGACCTGAATTTCATGAATAACTGCGTAAGCAAACAATTGACCGTTGAGGCTCACCTGACCCAGGCATATGCCTTCAACGCTTATGACCCCAGCGGTGTGTTACCGCTCGGCCCCTGTAAGTTCTTCCTGGAACACCCGGAAAACATACAGTCGATTGCTCCTTCCGTTGCCACCGAATTCATCTCAGCCGGTTGCTGGGCTGACGGCGTTTGGTACGTTGCTGAATACAGCTATTCCGACAACTCCAACCTGTGGACCTGTAACCCGACCACCGGAGTAATGACCCTGATCGGACCCATGGGCGCCAATATTGCAGGCTTAACCTACGATCATACCACCAATACATTGTATGCCATGTCAACCTACACCGGAGCTTTAAGCGCCTGGTACTGTGATCTTTACACAGTTAATATGGCAACCGGTGCTATGACCATTAAGAACCATTTAGGTGCCATGGGCCTGGGTATCAACCTGGCCTGCAGCCAAACCGGTATGTTGTTCTTTGCTGAAACCACCAACGACAGGTTATGGTCATTTGACCCCATTGCCAACAAGGGTGAGCTGATGGGTACGTTGAGCATCAACCTGAACTATGCACAGGATGCTGAATTCGAGAAATACTCAAACCAGTTGTACTTTGCCGGGTATGTCTCAACAGGAACTCTTTACAAAGTGAACACTGCCACCGGTGCCTGCACCGCTGTAGGTAACTTCCAGGGTGGTGCCGAACTTTGCGGATTCGCCATTCCTTATACCTACGTTAAACAACCCATCGACCTGGGCGTCATGTGGATCACCTACCCGACCATCGGTAACCTCACCACTGAAGAACCGGTCATCATCAGGGTACGTAACTACGGTTTAAATACGGTTGACAGCCTTGACCTCCACTTTACCTATGCCGGAATTCAACATGACGAAAGCTGGAGCACCTTCGGTTACCCGCCAATTGATCCGGATATGTATTTCGACTATCCTTTCATCGATATCATTGACCTTCATGAACCGGGATCACACTGTATCACAACCTGGATCGATAATGTAGTTGGAGATAACAACCAAACCAATGACACCGTTGCCAAATGTGTTAACAATACCTCCTGCAATACATTCGGCAGCTGCTTCGCCAACTCTATCGATGAGCCGGAAATCTGCGGTGATGATCAGGACGGCGGATGTAATTCCACACCGGAAGCTTATGTCAACGTCATGAACGGTGAATCATACTGCGGAACCATGTGGAAAATTGACACCCTCAGAGACACCGACTGGTACAGGTTCTCCCTGGCCAGCACAAAGGGCTTAAGGATCAATGCAAAAGCAGAATTAAACATGGATCTTTACCTGATGAAACTGCCCTGCTCCGACCAGACAGTCATTTATTCCAAGACCTTCACCAAGTGCGTGCTCGACAGCGCTGTTTTCACAGCTGTGCCCGCAGGTGAATATGCTATTGTTTTTGTTCCTAACTGGTTGGATTTCAACACAGCCTGTAATAATAACGCCAGGTATACCTTCAGTTTCGAAGTCCGTCCGGCCAAATACTGCCCTGCCGGTTCTTCCTATCCCAACTGCGATGAGCATATCACCAACGTAACTGTCGGAACCATCAATAATTCCTCAGCTTGTAGCCAACCAGGCGGTTATGGAAACTATACTGCCCTGTCAACCATTATGGAAGTTGGTGCAATTTACCCGATCACCTGTTCTATTTCACCATATTATAGTGGCGACCAGATGGCCGTTTGGGTTGACTGGAATCAGGATTTTGACGTCGAAGATGCGGGTGAGAAATACTCTTTGATAAGCGCAGGTTCATCTCCATTCACCGGTAGTATTGGAGTACCTCCCAATGCTTTACCAGGTCCTACCCGTATGAGGGTAAGATTAACCTATTCCGGTGAGGTATTGCCCTGCGGTATTACTTATTATGGTGAGGTTGAAGATTACTCCGTATTCTGTTCAGCTCCTATTCCTCCGATTATTACCACTGTCGGTTCATTAAACGAAGCCTGTCCGGGAACCAAGATCGTTCCGGTAACCGTTCAGGAATTCAACAGTGTTAACGGATTGAACCTTGTCCTTGGCATGGGTACCGGTATAACCTTCCTCGGATATACCGATGTCAACCCAGCGCTGACAGAAGGAACAATGTCTGTAATTCCTGCCGGCAACAACCTGCAGATGAACTGGTTCTCTATTACTCCGGCCACCATCGGCACCGGTTTATTGTTGAACCTGGTCTTCCAGACAACAGCCGGAACTAACCCATTGGTTTGGGATCAGGGCAACTGCCAGTATTCAAGTCTTGTTACCGGTATCCTGCCTGCTTCTTATGTTGACGGACAACTCGTATTCGGAAACTGTTCAAACCTGGATGGATTTGTTATTTACAAACACGTACCTGTTACAAATCCAAAACTCAGAGACAGCACAGCCGTTTCATTGTATCAGGGAGGCGTTGCGATTTACACCGACTCTACTGACAACACAGGTTACCATTTCACCAACGTGGCTAATGGAACTTATACACTGAAGGTTTCTTCCGGTAAAAAGTGGGTTAGCGCTGCCAATGCTACTGACGCTCTGGCCATTCTGAAACATTTTGTCGGATTACAACTGCTGACCGGTCTTAACTTAACCGCTGCCGATGTAAACGGTACCGGTGGAGTTCCCAATGCAGCTGACGCTCTTGCAGTAGCCAGAAGGTTTGTCGGTCAGATCAATAATTTCTATCCGCCAAGCGTACCTCCTCCAGGAGGACCAGACTGGTATTTCGAGAATTTCACTATCACCATCGATGGAACTGCAAATCAGATTCAGGATATTAAGGCACTTGCTGCCGGTGATGTGAACGGAAGCTGGATTCCTCTTAACCCGGGTTACAAAATGTCACCTTCTGTTTATCTGACACAGGAAGGTTCAATGTACATTGACAACACGGTTATTGATGTACCTGTTTATGCAGTAAATGCTATGACAGTAGGCGCTGTTTCACTGGTACTCAGCTATCCTGAGAACCTCGAGATCGTTGGCGTATCTGTTGCCAATACTCCTGAAAACCTGGTTTACACCGCCAGCAATGGTAAACTGAGATTAGCATGGTTCAGCACCAACGCTGTCAACGTGAAAGCCGGTGAAATCCTGCTGACCCTCAAGGTGAAAGCCACTTCATTGAGCAACAGTGATATGATCTTCACAACCAACGAAGAAAGTACCCTTGCCGACAATGCAGCTCAAACCATTGAGAATGCTTCCCTGATGATGCCCAAATTGGTTACCCAGTCAGGTACCATGGAATACAGTCTGAACAACTACCCCAACCCATTCAATGGTACAACCGAGATCCGTTACAGCATTCCTCAGAATGGCTTTGTAACTGTTAAGGTTTACAATGTACTGGGCGACGAAGTAGCTACCATCGTAAATGCCGACCAAAAAGCCGGTAATTATGTAGTAAGTTTCGACGGAAACAATCTTCCTAAGGGTGTATACGTTTACAAACTCCAGGTAAACGATGTCACCAAAGCAAGAACAATGATCATTACCGAGTAATTATTCATTGATTCTGTAAAAAGAGAGGGCACCGCATGGTGCCCTCTTTTTTTTATCCCTAACTTTGCCAATAAACATATCACATGAACAAAATAATATCATTCCCTTTCTTTTTTCTTCTTGTCTTACTAACCAGCCATTCCCCTGCCCAGATCACGGCTACCCTGTTACCCTATTCAGGATGCCCGGGAGAACTGCCGGTACCGGTTGAACTTCAGAACTGCAACGGCGTTGCCTCCATCTCCCTGAAGATCGTCTATGACACGGTTGTGCTTCATTATGACACAGTTACCGATGTCAATCCCCTGCTTAACGGAGGTTTCTTTTTAAGCAACCATATTGAAAACCTGGTGATCCTTTCCTGGTTTTCCCTCAATCCGATCGACCTGGGAAACAGTAACCTGGCAATCCTTCATTTCCATCATCTTATCAATAAAACAACCCAGTTGGCCTGGATGGATGATTCCACAGGCACCTGCGTTTTCACCGATCTTGACGGCATCGAACTGCAAGCCCTGTTCATCGATGCCCCT
>JAPLDE010000078.1:10884-11938 GCA_026391855.1 Bacteroidota bacterium
CTTACCCCCCAGCCTGTTGACCCGGCAGACCATACCCTACAGGTCGACACGAGCCTCGTATTCCATTGGAACGGAAGTCTCTGCGCCCCCCGCTACCGCCTTCAGTATTCAACAGATTCACTCTTCCTGACCGATACTATCACCATCAACAATATTTTCGGTACGAGCCTGCCGGTCAGCGGACTTACCCATGACACCACTTATTACTGGCATATCATGGCCCTCCTCCAGGATACCATTTTTTACACCGATTGGTCCTCCATTATGCAGTTTACCACCCGGAAGCCCGATGGACTGGAAGAGCTTGACAATACGGCAGCCTTGTCGATGAGCGTTGAACCCAATCCAACCCATGGTTATTCGAATCTTGTGTTAAATATACCAGTTGCGGGTAAAGTGAATGTCCTTCTTTATGACCTGACAGGTAGAAAACAGCAGACTATGATCACAGAATACCTATCGAAAGGAACTTATATACGAAACCTGAATTTTAACGACATCGCACCGGGAATCTACATACTAACCTTACAACTGACTCAATATTCGCACGAATTACGATATACGACCAAACTTTCAATTATTTTTTAACAGGCTGAGGTTCATAAAATTTCCGGATAAAACAGGAAAATATTGGTCTTAAAGGATAAAAACTGAATTTTTCATTATAATTTTTGAAAAAAAAACGCTAGGTTTGTGCATTAAAAAGAATACTATTATTGACATCATCCATTTCATTACCAAGGAAATTAACTAAAATTTACGAAAATTAATTTACAATCTAGAATAATTTTATTAATTTGGGGCATTATAAAGAAATGTGCATTTCCCCGGGGGATTCCCTGTGAGGGTATGTTTGTTTCTATTGATAATTAAGGGAAAGCGAACATTTTCGGCTTTCCAATTGTTGTTGTTAATAGCTTAAAACGAACGAATAGGAGATAGAATTTACGAACCCTGACTATCGATTTTTGAGGAGCAAAGGCAAACTTCTCTTTCATTCTGCTTAACTACAGAATGAAAGTTGTTTACTTTTTGTTCTAATTATATTTATAAA
>JAPLDE010000128.1 GCA_026391855.1 Bacteroidota bacterium
ATGATGCAGTATACCGCTACACCTGGCACACAAGGCATTTGCCCCACCGGTTGGCACATACCTGCTGATACAGAATGGTGTACTTTAACCACTTTTCTTGATGCCACCGTCAATTGTAGTGTTTTGGGTTGGAGTGGAACCAATGCCGGAGGAAAAATGAAAGAAACCGGGACAACTCATTGGAATTCACCCAATACAGGCGCCACTAATGTGAGTGGGTTTACGGCCCTTGGGGCCGGTTATCGCTACAACACCGGCTACTTCTATTACCTTGCCTACAACGCCGTCTTCTGGTCTTCTTCCGAGTACTCGGCAACCTACCGACTCAGCCGGGACCTGACCTCCAGCTACGCCAATGTCAACAGGAGCAACTACAACAATACCTACGGCTTTTCTGTTCGTTGCTTTAGGGCTTATTGACCATTTGTCTGTTTGACAATTTGAAAAATGTCCTGTCTTAGATGTGGGCTGTTTTTTTTTCAATTGGCGACCTGAGATTTTTAATCACATTACAAAAATCAGGGCAAAGTTCTAAACACGGACTCCGGGCAATCGCATACGTTTCGCTGTCATTTCTTCTGCCTTCTTACTTTTGCCTTCAAAATTGTGTTCCCTGAAACATCCTCATTGAATCTGCTCTAAGTAACGGGAAGAATGGTGAAGGGTAATGATTTCAACAATGCCTTCAGAAAGAAGCCTGTATATGATCCTGTAATTTCCCGAAATCAACTCACGAATTTCGTCATTATCGATCTCAGGTACAACTTTTCCTGACCTGGGAAGCTTTTTAAGAACCATAACAGTATTCCTGATCCTGATAATCTGAATCCTTGCATATTTTAAAGAATCTTTAGCAATATAATCAAAAATATTTTCAAGATCCCCGGCAGCTTGAAGAGTCCAAACTATTCGAGCCATTTTTTAATTTTTCCATCCATTTCTTCTTCGGTTATAACCTGACCTTTATCTGCCTGATCAATGCCGTTCTCAATTTTCTCCAGCAAAAAGATATGGTCCAGAACCTCGTCAATGGTCGCATTATCAGGAAGTTTCTGAATACCAGCAATGATTTTCTCTTTCGTGAGCATAATCCCTTTTTCAGCAAAATTACAATAATAAGCAGGTAATTCCGCAACGATTTACACATATATTATTCTTCCTTTTTTTCTGCCCTCTGCCTTCTGCCTTTATAAGTGAGCCAATAAACGGCGCAAAAGTCAAATTGAAAAATTGTCTAGTTACTATCCTTGAGGCAACGCACCGAAAAACCGTTTGCCTTGTTTTCGTCTTGATCGATGCTATAAGCTCCGTCGTTGAAAAGATTACGGAACCAGGCGTAGTCGTTTGTGTAGCCCCCCGAGGAACTCCAAAAGAAGGCGAGGTCCTGCAGATAGTAGAAATATCCATCGAACCAGTGATTGCCAGCCCCTAGAGCTGTGAACCCGCTTTCATTGGAGGCGTCTGTATTTGGAGAATTCCAATGGCTAAACCCGGTTTTTTTCATCTTGCCCCCGGCTACCAAATAGCCACCCAGGCAATCCACCAGGGTTTGCCACTCCTCCCTGGTGGGTATATGAAAATCGTAAGGACAAATACCCCTGGCGCCAGGCGTGGAACTATACTGCATCATCTCGTCCCACTGATAGAGACCTCCGTAAATATCACATTTCGCAAGATCATTATTATAACAGTACTTCTCTATAATTCCGTTATTCGTTGGAGATGATGTTCCATCGATCATGGTCCCTATATTCAGGTTTTCCATCATCCAGCACTGGGTTCCGATCTGTAATGTATGGTAAAGCTGGCCCCCATACGTAATTGTTGCGTTGCATACAAATTGAGGGGTTATAGTCACCGTTATATCATCAGAATTGGTACTGCAAGCTGTATTGATGGTCCACCGGAGGACATAAATGTAATTGGGAATTCCGTAAAAAACGGTGTTATTTTGTGACGGATTCGCAAAAGAACCGAACGATCCACTAACAATAGTCCATAAGCCTGAGTTGAAATTACCCGGCAAATTACCCTGCAGGGGAAAGACGTTGGTTTGCACTGTGATATCCGCGCCTGCATCAGCTGTGGTAAGGATTGGGCAGAACTGAACGGTCGCCTCGTCAGAGCTGATGTTCCCGCAAACCCCGGTGATGGTCCAGCGGAGAACATAAGTTGTATTGGTAAGACCGTAAAAGCTGGTGTTATTTTGTGTAGCATCCGTAAAACTGCCGTATCCTCCGCTAACAATGGTCCATAAGCCTGAATTGTAAGGTTCTGGTATATTACCCTGCAAAGTACAAACGTTATCCTGTGCCACGATATCAGATCCTGCATTTGCTATGGTAAGGGCCGGGCAGAAAGAAACATTTACAAAATCAGAAGAACTACTACCGCAGCTATTGGTCAAAGTCCATCCCAAGGTATAATAGCTTCCCGGAACACCTGTAAAGGTGGAGGCTGCATTGGTTGTTTCAGCCAGGCTGCCACCATTGCCACTCACGATAGTCCATATTCCGCTCTCTCCCTGGGCCGGTGCATTCGCAGCCAGGGTGGTAGTATTTCCCTGCACATTCAACTGGTCCTGTCCTGCCTGGGCAGTGGTTATGGGAGCACAGTTCCTCACACACCTTGCCGAGAGGCCGAAGAGCTTGCTGCGTAATGTCTGGATGACACTATTATACCAGCAGCCGAGGTAGCGAGTCTGGGCATCGACCGTGCTGTTCTCCTGGGAATTCCAGAAGATGGTGAAGGATTTCCAATTAACGAAACTTCCATCGTCGCCTCGGAAGCCAGCCCCCAGTGCTGTGAACCCGCTTTCATTGGTAGCTCCGGTATTTGGAACATTCCAATGGGTAAATCCTGTTTCCTTCATCTTGCCCCCGGCTACCGGATTGCCTCCAAGGTAATCAACCAGGGTTTGCCATTCCACATCGGCGGGTATATGAAAACCCGAAGGACAAATACCGCGGACACCCGGTGAGGTGGTATATTGCATCATCTCGTCCCATTGATACAGCCCTCCGTAAATAGTACAATTGGCTGGGTCGTTAGCATAACAGTACTTCTCAATCGTTCCGTTGTCGGTTTGACCGGTTGATCCGTTGATCATGGTCCCTATGTCCATGTTTTCCTTCATCCAGCACTGGGCTCCGATATGAACAGTATGGTAATCCTTACTGCCAAAGGAGATCATACTTCCGCAGGACCAGGCAGAGCCTGTGTTCACTGATACTTCATCAAAACTGGTATCGCAAAGCGTTGCGATAGTCCATCTGAGAACATAAGTTGAATTGGGCAGGCCGGTAAAGCGGGTGTTATTTACTGCCGGATCTTCCAACAAACCTCCCGTTCCGCTGATAATAGTCCATCGCTCAGTATTGTACTGACCCGGCATATTGCCCTGTAAGGTACAAAGCGTAACCGGTGACTGGATATCAGGGCCTGCATTGGCTGTAGTAAGGGTCGGGCAGAAACGAATATTAACTTCGTCAAAGCTGCTGTCACCGCAGGGAGTATAGATGGTCCACCTCAACCGGTACACAACATTATAATTACCCTGAAAATTACCGGTGGGGTTTGTATTATCACTGAAAGACCCTCCTTCGCCTTCAAGGATGGTCCACAACCCGAGGACATTAAAAGCATAATCCGGCGGGTTCCCCTGCAAATTGGTGTAAGAATTATGTATAACCTGATCCGGTCCTGCATTGGCGACGGTTATTAATGGACAAAAGGACAAACGCAGACCATCATCGGAACTCCCGCAATTGCTGGTAACATGCCAGACTACATAATATTCCTGGCCCGGCTGCCCGGTAAAGGTAGCGTGGGGGTCATGTAAATCGGAAACGCTCCAGCCGCCGGGGTCTTTTTCAACTCCCCATTCTCCTGTATTGTAAGGATTTGGGATATCAGCATTCAGCAACGCCTGGGTCCCGTGGACCAGGGTTTGATCAGGGCCGGCCTCGGCCTGGCTCGGCAGGGGGCAAAGTCTGACAAAAATGGAACTGCTGCTTGTCCCACAAGAGTTGGAGATTGTCCAGGTTAGGGTATAATCCTGGCCCAGCTTCCCTTTAAAAACAGCGTCATGTGCATGAATAGCGGAGAAAGAACCGCCTTCACCACCGCTTACACTCCAGGTCCCTGTTCCTGATAGGGGTGTACTCGCCTGCAGGGGAACAACCGTATCGTTCTGAACATCGCCAATATCAGTAATAAAAGCATTGGTGGGCTGGGGAACGCAACTACCGCAAACTTCAAACCAGTTGTTGTTGCGGTAAACATTGATACAATGTGAAGTGAGGTTGAAGATGACCATGCCATCGGAAGGATTGGCAATGGTATCCCGTTGTTGGTCTGTAAGTTGCAGCATACCGGCAGTGTTTGAATAATTCGCGGTATTGGCGTAAACAGATGTAGCGGAAGTGTTTGCTTGAAGGGAATATGGAACAGAAAGAAGTTGTGATACTCCCAGGAGTGAAAAATTGCTTCCGCCGTTTTCATCGGCTTCCACTTTAACGAAATACATCCCATGGCCCCAGTCGATAGACGTAAAGTTTCCGGAAACCAATGTTCCGAGCCCGATTTCCAGGTTAACCAAACCGTAGGAGTTCGTTGTAACTGAATGAGTTTCGGAATAAACCGTATTTCCTTCGGGACTGCCGGATAAAATGCTCACGCGCATGCTAATGGCCTGGTTTACCAGTATATTGCCGTCTGCATTCCTGGCAACAGCCTGATACTTAATCGCCTGAGGGGCCTGAGCAAAAAGACCGAAAACGGCCATGTTCAGGAGGAAGAAAAGGGCTCTTTTCATGATAAAAATGTGTTAATAGTCTAATTTGCTGATGCTTATAGCTAATTTTTATTGTAGAATTATTTCCATATAATATCAGGCATTATGAAAATGCATACTAAAGTAAAGAAATCTTGGATATGTAGCAATAAACTTTTTATTGGACTACCAGTAACAGTACTCTTCAAGAATTCCGTATTACTTATAAACTTCTTCCTTTTTTTCTGCCTTTGTTAGATGTCAGATGGCGGATGTCAGATGTCAGATG
>JAPLDE010000129.1:0-2444 GCA_026391855.1 Bacteroidota bacterium
CAAGCTGATCATTGATTAGTTTGGAGTCTGGTGGGAAAATTGGTAATGATAGCTGCATAGGCAAATTTACCGCATTTTATTTTTGCGATAAAATACCCTGAAACTATTATTTTTACTTCATGATGTCAGGAGTTCTGAATTATCAAAAAAAATTGTCAATTGTCAATTGTCAATTCTCAATTTCCTTGTAACTTTAGCCAACGCTTATCGTCTTACCTTCAAAAACCCATAAGGGGATAATTTGGATGACTGTACGAGAATTCAATGATTGTGTTGATAAGCATGCGGATGGTGTCTATAGGTTTATCCTGAAAACCGTTAAAGATCAGGATAAAGCGAAAGACATCGTACAGGATTCATTTACCAAAATGTGGGAGAAAGTTGAAGATATCGCTTATGAAAAATCGAAATCATACCTGTTTACGGCTGCCTATCATACCATGATTGACGGTTTCAGAAAGGATAACAGGATGACTTCCTTTGATGAGGCACCCCTGAAAGACATGACAACAGAAAACCAATACAGTGACCTGAAAGAAATTCTGGATGAAGCCGTGGAAAAACTTCCGCCTATCCAGAAATCAGTACTTTTACTCAGGGATTACGAAGGGTATTCTTATGAAGAGATCGGGAGAATGACCGATCTGAACGAATCACAGGTAAAAGTGTATATTTTCAGGGCGAGAGGCTTTTTGAAACAATATATCGGCAGTTTAGACAGGGTATTATAACAATGGGAATCAACAGCAACAATTACGAGGCTTTTCTTCTCGATTATTTCGAGAACAACCTCCCGCCAGAAAAGGTGGCTGAGCTGATGATATTCCTTGAATCGCATCCTGAACTCAAAGTTGAAACAGAGGGTTTTGAAGAGATAGCGCTGGTTGCCGATCACCATATTCAATATCCTGGGAAAGAGGACCTTAAAAAAAAGGAGATCATCTCTTTTTCTTTTCTGAATGCTGATAATTATGAAGCCTTTTTCGTGGCTTCTGTCGACGGAGAACTTACTGCCGGGCAGGAAAAGGACCTGTCAGCCTTTATCGCGCTGAACCCTTTACTGAAGAAGGAGTATGAGCTTTTCGGCCTGACCGTTCTGAAACCGGATACCACTGTCATATATTCAGGCAAAGAAGGACTCAAACACCAGGCTGTAATACGGCCGCTTTTCCGGGTGAGCTATCCGCTGATATACAGGACGGTTGCCGTGGCTGCCAGCATTATCCTGCTGTTGGGGATATATTTCAATTTCAGGCCGGTAAAATCAACCCAACAACTCGCCCAGGGCAAGGACCAGGTTGGCATTAGTACAGGAATTCCGGCCATTGGACATGCGAAAACACCGGCAACTCAGATTGTTACATCAGATTTTAAAAACACCGGTGAACAAAACAACCTTCCTGCTTCCTTACCGGCTTTTTCTCATTCGGCCATAAATAAAACGGTTACACGGCCTGTTCCGGGCAGCGTTTTACTGGCTTCCTCTTCAGTTGGTATTGAAAAACCGGCTGTCGGCAGTATGGAGCATGTTGCCGGCCAGCATTTAACAACCCTATCTTTACAGGATGCAGCCGTTTCTTCCGGACTTGCTGGTTCAGAAAGGACCTATTTCGTTGAATTATACGGATATATCCAGGTAAGGGAACAAAGACAATATGAGGAATACCTGGCGGCAGAAGCCCAAAAACCCTGGTATGCCAAGGTTTATACCGGGATCAGGAACCGGATCTACGGACCCGAGGATTACGAAGCTCCCGGTGTTGGCAGGCAGAATGAATTCTGGGCGTTGGCTGAAGCAGGCATTAAAGGGGTTAATTTGCTTACCAATAGCAACCTGAGGCTGATGCGCCAACTCGATGAAGATGGCAATACGGTTTCCTATGCCGTAGTTGCAAATAAATTCCAATACGCAGGCAAAGTGGAAAAATAATACCCCTGCCCTTTTCTCCATTTTTTTTGATTATTAATTCTTTAGCGAAGATACCTATATCATTTTAACTATGTCTTTACAAATACTTAACTTTTTTATAACCATTGCTGTAACTTCTGCCGGTTGTGCCCGTCATACAACAAACAAAAGAAAAACCATAAAACCAACTGCAATGAATACGATAAGAAAGATCTCAAAAGGCTTAATGGCAGCAATCATTACCCTGGTGTTGGCGAACCCCTTGTTCTCACAAACGGAAGGAACAGTAAAAAGCTCGGAGGTAAAAATCGAGAAGGCTTTTTCTGCCATAGAAGTGACGGGAGTATATAAAGTTATTATCAATCAGGGGGATGAGCAGCTTGTCCGTTTTGAATCCAAACAGGAACTGGAAGGAAATGTCTGGGCCGAAGTGAACGGAAATACACTTTCTTTCGGATGCAAAAATATCAATCCGAAGAAAGTAACCATTTATGTGACGTTCCGGAACCTTGAAAAGGTTTATGTTAGTGGTGCT
>JAPLDE010000129.1:2546-2977 GCA_026391855.1 Bacteroidota bacterium
ACGGCATGATACAGACTGAAAAATTTGAAATCGAGGCCTCAGGTGCATCCAAAGTTGAGCTGATGATTACCACTAAAAACCTGGTTACAGAAACCACCGGTGCCGCTGAAGTGAAACTTTCAGGAAAAGTCGATTACCACCGGGCCGAGGTTTCCGGAGCCGAAAACCTGAAAGCCTGGGAACTGGAAACCAACAAAGCCAATATTGAGGTAAGTGGTGCTGCTTCTGCCAAACTGGGTGTAAGTGAGGAACTTACCGGTGAAACTTCCGGCATGGGGAAAATTACCCTTAAACAGGAACCGAAAGTGAAAAACGTTGAAAGATCAGTAGTTTCCAAGGTTATTACCGATGAAGAAGATACAGCAACCACAAAAGAAGGGGTTACCACCATTAAAGTGGGTGACAGGGAAATCACCATCGATGATGAAAAT
>JAPLDE010000019.1:0-37294 GCA_026391855.1 Bacteroidota bacterium
AGGCTAGCCGGTCAGCTCCATGAAAGGATAGCCCTGAACCGATACGGAAATCCCGACGAAGTAGCGAATTCCGTACTGTTTCTTGCCTCAGACGCGGCATCATCCTATATTACAGGCCATAAATTATATGTTGACGGAGGGTTAGGAATTTAAAACCTCATTTTTATGCAAAACATCGGGTTAAACGAAGTATTCGAAAAAGTCAGAACGGTTATTTCCGCTTCATGCGGGATCAATCCGGAAAAAGTCAGCCTGAAAAGCACCCTGTTTGATGACCTGGAAATTGACTCCATCGATTTTGTAGATATTCTATTTATGCTGGAGACTTCATATTCTATTTCACTTAAAGTGGGTGATATTGAAAGAGATGCGCGAAGAGAACTGGGAGAGAAGCCCTTCGCGGTAAACAATATGATTACACCTGATGGACTGGAATTATTAAAGGAAAAGATGCCTGAAGTTCCCTCAGAAAAAATAAAAGAAGGCCTTGCCGTTCACGATATTGTCAGCCTGATCAGTGTTCATTCGCTTTGTAAGATGATTATCAATAAGATAGCGCTCAGGCAGGCTGGAACAGGAAATTAACACAGGATATTCCTGCAGTATTTCAAAAGAAAGGAGTTAAGCATCCTGAAAAAGCTAAGGATCATATTGACCGGTGCTTATGGGTTTACTGGATCCATTATTTCCAATAAACTCAATTCGGCCTCCATCGGTTTCAGTATTGCAGGAAGGGATCCGCTAAAACTTGAACACCTTCAGCATACTCTTGGGCTGAGATCCTTTCATTTGTTGGATACCACCGATCCATCACAAGTTGAAACTGTGCTGAAAGATTTTGACGTGGTGATCAACTGTGTTGGTCCCTATTCTATTCTCAGCAAGCCCATCATTGAATATGCCGCCAGAAACAGCAAGATTTATGTTGATCTGACCGGTGAACAGGATGTGGTGCTCCACTCTTTTCAGGAGTTATTACAACCGGCACTAGCCTCAGGATCGACCCTGGTCCATTCATTTGCTTTTGAATCCGCCCCGGCAGATCTGCTGGCTCATGAGATCATTTCTCCCGGTAAGACCTACAGTGAGATCTCCAGTTTTTACTATTACGGGAAGGGACGGCCTTCACCGGGAACACGCCTGACTATGAAACTGGCCGCACATTATCCGTCGTATTACCTCAGTCAAGGAGAACTAGTCAATGAACCACCCCTGGGACATTTCATAAATGTCTGTTTCCCGGGCAGTCCGGAATTTTCTTCCGGACTCTTCATGCCCTACCCCGAAATTCTGTTTTTCAGGAAGAAATTTAAACCCCTGAACAGTGGTTCCTATTTACTGGCCGATGATGACACCCGGCAACTGGCCCTTGCTTCCTCGAAACGGGCACCAAAACCTGTTGAACAGCTGCTGTCCGATCATTCAAGGACATCTCCGACCGGCCCCACAGATGAGGAGCGGTCAGGACAGTCCTTCATCATCCTTGTATATTCAAGGACAACCGGCAACGAGATCAGGTGTGTCAAACTGAGCGGTCACAATATGTATGCAGTAACAGGAGATTTGATCGTGCTTTTAATGGAACATCTTGAGAATCATTCGATCCCGGCAGGAGTAGTTTCGCCTGCTGAGGTTGCCGGGGGGCCTGTTTTTTTGCAGAAGGTGATTAAAAGGAGCCATCTTCGGATTGACTATGATGAGGTCTTCGAAATCGTTTATTAGAACAACAGGACATGCCGGAAAACAACAGGACATGCTGTAGCATGTCCCAATATTATTGATAACCGATAGAATCAATATTCCATTCATTATCAATCATTTCCATTATTTGTTTATTGATTTGATAATGAGATAGAGTAAATTCTTTCTGGCTGTTGATATATTCTTTAATTTTCTCTTCAACTCCCTCAAAACCATTCAATTGCAGCTTATTGTAGATATTTCTTACTTGTTCCAACGGATATTTTATTAAGTCCTCATACCGGATTTCTACCAGGTTACCGGCTGGTATTTTGCTTTTATCTGTCTGGTATTTCCTCATCACCTCAGGGTAATACCGGTTCATTTCTTTAAAGGACATTTTTCCATGAGTCGTTTGTAATTGATTGACAGACACCATCTTCTCTATTGTTCTCAGATTAGAAAGATAGGTTTCATAGACATTTCGGTAAAGAAAGATAAATTTAGCGCCTGGAAAAAGCTCAAGCAGTAGATCAACTTTGGCAGTATTGGCAGGGTTTTTCAGCAGGAGAATCTTACCCGGATTAATAAAGGCCAGTTTTTTGACACAGGCCATGTAAGTTTTTTTCCAGGCATCCAATTCTCGTGTGTTCAGTTGTTGGAACAGAACGTACTTTTTGAAATATTCAGATCCTTTCCGGGGGAATACAAAGCCGTGAAAGAAAGAAAAACGGGAGGTGTTCGCCATCACAAATTCATCTTCCTGGGGGTATCCCGGGGCCATGTCAACCTCATCGATCAGCCTCTTTTCAGGAAGAATTTTTTTCAACAGCTGAGGCAGCATATTCTTTCCCAGGATAACCATACCCGGAAAAAAAGCATGGGTTGTGGTTAGGAATCCAAAGCGGGGATCGAGCGAAAGGATATTGTGAAGGCAGGTGGTCCCCGACCTCCAGTAACCCAGAATGAATACCGGATCCTGCTGAATAATGACGGAATTTATTCTTCTTCCGTACAGTATCTCTTCGAGGCAGTTAAAGGGAGACAGCAAGAGATTCATTATCAGCAAGTAAAAAAAGCGTGGAATATATACAAGACTGATAATAAGGCCGTTACGTGCGAGTAATGAAAAGAGGTTGAATAATGAGCCTCCGATTAGGTACTGTCCTGTGAAATAATATATTTTCCTGTTCACTATTCGTAATTATGAAAGATCACCCGGTTTATCCTGACATGGGAATCAGGAGGAAGGTGGCTCTGAATGATGATGGAATAGGCGCCTACCAGAGAATTCCGGCCTATCACCGTTGTTCCGATCTGAAAGGTCCTGGTACCCGGGAAGATGGTTGAATGGTCAAAGAGATGGGTGGCAATTTTACACCCCTCTCCTATCAAACAGCCATCCTCAATCGTGATAAGTTCAGGTAAATAATAATCGAAGACTATCCCCGGAGAGATGGTGACGTTTTTTCCTATTTTCAATCCAATGGCCCGGTATAAGGCCATTTTGCTTTTCCGGAACGGATTTGACCGGTTAATGTTGATCACCATTCCGTTGAAGATGGCTGCCTGCCGGGAACCCGCGAAAACTCTCCAGTTACGAAAGGCGTAATCCATTCCGAAGAAAGTCACCGAATGGCCGGCTGTTATTTCCTCCAAGTGGACTGATGGAATGAAATCTTTTAATTTCAGGGTCAATCCTCTTTTTTCTTCAGAACCGGAAATCTCTATTTGAGGGTCGATTTTTTTCAGGCTTTGGGAAATCCTTACAGTAGCGTTGGCCAGAGATGCGTTCACAGAATTTATATTTGTTAATGCCTGATTATCAGGCAATTGATTCATGATAAAGATGACAACCACCCGCTGTCCTGATTTTACCAATACATTCTTCAATATTGTCAGAGAGCGCGTTACCTGATTTTCCCCTGCAAAAGGGGCAGGCATGAATATCTCCGTCGGTATCCACATACAGGTAACGGTTTCCGGCCCCGAAACAGCCTATTTTTCGTTGATATAATCCATGATAAATAATAATGGGATACTGTTTGAATGCCTTGTTAAAGTTCATATTCAGGGTGAATTCCTCGAGTATTTTTATGTTTTCTTCTGTCAGGTGAACGTTTGCTTCTCTGTATTTCCCGGCTCGGCGGGGTTCCAGTATCTGGATAAATCCGACCCCTGTCTTTTTGACCGTTTCGGCATAGGCATACAGGTTTTTCCCTGACACAAATTCGTTGGTGGCACAAAGCGATACACTGACCAGCAGTCCTGCCTTCTGACAGTTTGCGATGGCTTTTTCGGCCCAATTGAAAGCTTCTTTATGTCCCCGGAATTGATTGTGTTTCTCTGCGATATAGTGATCCAAACTGACCGATACACCGGTTAAGCCGGCCTGTTTTAACAATATCGTCTTCTCCTCAGTGAGCATAAAACCGGAGGTTGTGATCCAGAAATCAGCTGTCTTCTCGGCGGATTCCAGCACACTGATCAGGTCATTGAACCGTGATAAAGGCTCGCCTCCTCCAAACTGGATCTGTCCTACCCCGATCCGCTGGAATTTTCCGACTATTGAGTGAAGGTCTTCGAGTGAAAGGACTTCTTCCCGGTTCAGCGTATCCCACTCGTAGCAATGTTCACATTGCATCGGACATTTTTTCGTGATGCCGATCAACACCACCCTGAATCTGTTGTATTTTCCTTTTCCGGTCGTTGGAATTATCCTGTTCACCTCTCCTCTGACATTGTTTGACAGGGCTTTGCAAGGAAACCCCGGGCTGTTGACCTCCCAGAAGTAACGGCCGTTGGCTTTCACCATTTTCAGTGGTTTTCGTTCTGTCATCAAGCCATTCATTAACTTCAACATTTCTTTCAGAACAACGATCGTTCTACCCAAATTTCTTACCTGTAAAAACGTGATGATCATTGCATTAAGGATCATCCGGTATCGGACCATGTTCATCCAGAACCCGGTAATCATCATTATTTACTGTATTAATGGATTATTATTTTTCCACCTCAGCCAATTTCCGGATGCCCTCCAAATATTTCGATTTTGAATATTCAGACAAAGCTCCCGGTTTTTTGAACTTCTTCAGGGCCATCAGCCAGGGCCTACCCTGGTATTCATTGAGCCGGGTGTAATATCCCCTGCCATGAAGGATAACTGTTTGGTTCGTTGCCTCCGTTTGTGGTTGTGCATTAAACCTGACTACGACATCCTCACCGGAGCAATAATGTTTCAGGTATGAGGTATCGTTCTTTGAAATTGCGTCCACGTAATTATTTCCATTGGCATCAGTAGCAGAAAAGGGTTTCAGACGGTCGGTTTTCAGGTTCATGTCCGGTGAAAAATCAATTGCAGCGTAATCCAGTTCCCAGAACATAAATCCCGTTTTGATCATGATCTGAACGGTATCGTAATTCCCGGGCGGGATGTCAATCGGCATCACCATATCCCTGGCGGCCATTGTTCCGACCATATTGAAATAATCAATTAATTCCCAGCCTTTTGCAGATTTCAGGTAGACCAGCAAAGGAAGGGCCTGATCAAGCTCCCACTGCAGGGTCTTTTCAGCCGGGGCCTTCGCCTGCTTGTCAGACCACTTTTGGTATGCGCTTCCAAACAGGGCAGAAAACCGGTCGTACACAAAACCCAACCAAAGGGAATTCTTTGCATTGATCACCAGCTTGGCCTTCACAGCACCGGGTGGTTTCCTGAATGACAGAACAACATTGTTCAGTGGTTCATTTTGTTCATTTTCATTAAAAACCATGGGATGATCATCCTTTGCCAGCAGCTCGGACAGATGATCGTATTTGCCGAAAGAGATGGCTGAGAGAGGGGCTTCCTGCCCGGAGACGGTGTGGATGTTCCCGTTTTTATCAGGGATCACCTGAACATTTGCCGGATGCTGCACTACCATTAGTTCAAATAGGTTAGTAAACTGATTTTCAGCCTTTTTGTTTGCAATTTTAAATTGATATTCACCCCGGATGGGGACGACACCATCCAACAGCAGGTAATCATCTCTTTCCAGTGAAGGATAAATAGCCCCGGTATACAAGTTCCCAGTAAAAATATAATTAGCGCCGTCGAACTGATAAACATAAGGGCAGCCACAGACGACAGCTATCAAAACAATCAATAATGCCACACAGGAAGCTGCTGCGATTCCCAGTATGGAAAAGGCGTAGGATGCCACCGTCGCTCCTATTTCAGGGTTGTATACCTCTATTTTTTCTATGGAAGAAAGGGGTATCATAACAGTACTATCGGCATTCTGAGAGAAATCCGAAATGTAAATGTGTACCTGTGTAAGAACATATCCCTTTTCTTTGTGCGTGTATCTGGCGGTATTCACATTCTCCATCTTCTTAATAAAAGGCAGGTACCCTTCGCTAACCTTCCCGAAATAACCATTCAGTACTTGTATTGACGAACCTGGTTCCGTGGATAATTTTGGATCAGTCAGATGCCACATATTATCTCCCTGGTGAATGATCAGGTACTTCTCCACCTCCTGCAGTTGTGAAATTTTATCAGCTGTCCATTGCGTACTGTGGCTTTTATTTTCAGATAGTATGGTGTTGGAGGTGTAGTAATTGCAACCTGCCATCATGTTCATGAAGGCGGCGAGCGTAATGAATGACAATATTTTCAGGCTTGTTTTTTTTGACATTGTCTTTGAATTAAAGGGTTCATCGAAAATTAAACGTCTTCGGTGTTAGCATTCAGCTTAAGTCCTGTATTTCAATATGTTATCAAAAGGTTTAACAAATATAAGCAAATTCAGCTAACTTTATCAGAGTATTTCTGAAGCATCTTCCATACAAAAGAGCAGATTCTCCATACACAATTCCATGAACATCTTATTAATGAGTGTAATAACTAAAACCAAAACCAATTATAAAAAATGAAAAATCTTTTATATTGCAAAAGTTTCCGGATTCCAAGTAAGGTATTCCCTTTTCTGATCCTCCTGTTCGTAACAGTAAGCACATTGCAGCTGTCATGCGCCTATGGTCAACCATTGAATGGAAATTACACGATTGATGCCACCCTGGCGAGCGGCGGGACCAACTTTCAGTCTTTCAATGCCTTTGCCGGCAGTATTAACCTGAACGGAGTATCGGGACCTGTGATTGTAACCGTAGTGCCCGGTACCGGTCCATACATAGAACAGGTTATTTTTAACACCATAGCAGGAACAGGTCCGAATGCCACTGTTACACTTGAAGGGAGCGGGGAACAGATCACTGCGGTTACCACCACCACTAACCGTCATGTAATCCGGTTGACCAACTGTCAGTATTTTACCATCAATAACCTCCATATCAGCAGAGATCCTACTTCCACCGGGGGGTTTTATGGCATCCATATTTACAACACCGGTAGTCACATCACTATAAGTAACTGTACAGTTGATATTACCGGGACTAACAGCACCCTGTACGGTGCCTATATTGCATCCGGTTCTGAAACCAGCATTCTGGAAACAGGTGATTTCCATTACATTACAATGACCGGCAACACTTCTGACGGGGGCGGGTACGGGGCTTCTGTTTTCGGCCTGGTTTCTAACCTGGCATCGCATATCATGATTACCAATAACACCTTCCTGAATTGTCATTCAAACGGGGTATACCTTCGGGAAACTGACAGCGCAGTAATTGCCGGGAACCTTTTCGATAAGTCGACTACCGTTGTCACTAGTTGTAATGCCATACAGATGGCCCAAAATGCCAATGTTAATGCCAGGATCTACAATAACACCATTACCGTATCCCAGGTTTCAAACGGGACCCAGACCCAGCGGGGGATCTATCTGTTCAATGGAACAGGGCATAAAGTTTACAACAATGTTATCCAAAACATCCAGCTTACGGCGGGCAATTATACAGCCATTGAGGTGAGATCATCCGCCACAGCCCCTGAAATCTACTTTAACACGATTTCTATTGACAATCCTCTTACTACAACAGGGACACTTTATGGTATCAGGGAAGAACTTTCCAACACCAATTCCGTGTTAAGGAACAATATGATCAGCATCTCCCAGCCAAGCAGCGGAACAAAATCGGGACTTGTATTAGGTTCGACCTCGGTTATCACAAGCGCATTCAACAGCAATTACAATGACCTTTGGGTACCGGGAGGCAATGCAGCACAAAAAGGCACTTTGACCAACATCATCTATTATCCGACCCTGGCGAACTGGCAGACAGCCAGCGGACAGGATGCAAACAGTCTTTCGGCCGACCCGTTTTTCGCTTCAGCCCTTCATCCGCAGCCCACCAACGGCCTGGTTGATAACACCGGTATCCCGGTTAGCTGGATATTAACGGATTTCGTAGGAGCTGTCAGAGGAAATCCGCCTGATCCGGGTGCTTACGAGTTTAGTTCAGCACCACCGGCCGAACCGGACACCATTTTCGGTGCGTTACAGGCCTGCGAAAACAGCGGCAACACTTATTACATTCTTCCTGTCACCGGGGCCACCTATTACACGTGGACGGTTACCGGTGCTTTACTGATCAGCGGGCAAGGGACTCTTTCCATCACTGTCGGATTTGCCAACACACCCTGCACAATCTCAGTTGTTGCGGTAAATAGTACCGGAAGCAGTAACCCTGTAAGCATCAATATAGGTATTAACCCGGCCCCCCAGGTGAATTTCATCCTTTCCCAGGACAGTGTTTGTGTGAACTGGGCCCCGTTTACCCTTTCAGGAGGAAGCCCGCTTAACGGCACTTACAGTGGTTCTGGGGTACTCAACAATATCTTCAGCCCTGCTGCCGCCGGAGCCGGAAACCATCTGATAATTTATTCTTATGAAGCAGTCAACGGTTGTTCAGCCTTTGCCACGGATACCTTATTTGTTGATGTCTGTACCGGTATTAACGGGATTCTGTCAGAAAAACAGACCCTGACTATTTTTCCAAACCCCTGTTCGTCTCAATTGACCGTAACCTTGCCTGATCGAAGTTCTTGTTCAAGAGTTACCCTCTATGACCAATTGGGGAATATTGTGAAATCATTTGATATTGATTCACAAGTTATTATCCTTTCCTGTTCAGGTTTACCAGCAGGGTTATACCTTATGGAGGTGACTACTGCGACTGGAATGCGTTATACTACGAAAGTGGCGATCTTTTATGCCATGTGATCATGTGACCATGTGATCATGTGATCATGTGACCATGTGACCATGTGATAAGGGCCATCTGACTGTTAAGCCGTTCATCAATGAACGGCTTAACAGTTTAATGGCTTTCTTTATTACTTTCTGATGACCATTCGCATGGTTTTCGAGTATGAGGATGTTGTGCCCTGTACATCTAACTTATACATATAGACACCATCGGGGCAATAGGCACAATGGAATTCAACAGCATGGACACCTTCAGTCTGTACTTCATGGTCAACCAAAGTGGCAACTTCCCTACCAAGAACATCGTACACTTTCAGGCTAACCTGGCCAGTTTCAGGTATTGACCAGGAAATTCGGGTCGTACCTTCGAAAGGATTCGGAATGTTGTGGTTGAGCATATAACCGTTTTCTTCACCCATGATGAGTCCCGGAATATTCAGGTTTACCATGTTGTAATCAAACCCCTTGTTATCACTGATAACGCTTTCCGGCAAAACATTGAAGGATCCGTCCTGCTCGTGATCCACCCGGACCTTCATTTTCAGTATTATTTCATCTTTTGACAAAACCATGGGATTAATACTGTACCATCCGATGCGGAGTATACCATTCCCGGCAGTGAAAAGCATTGTTCCAAGGTCAGCATGGCCCGGTATTACATCGAGAATAGTCACATTATCAGGGTATTGCATTACCAATGAAATGGCGCTGGTGGTCAAATCCTGATCAACGGTTACAGGTAACCAGAATTCCTCTGAAAGATCTGCACTGACCATTCCTTTCTTTTGGAGAAAAACTGAAGGTTCCATTTTCAGGGGTGGTGTGTAAGATCCATTAACGTCCCCAAAGCAAACAGCTTTGAAATTAGCGGTATAATCGCCCGGTGTTGAAATGTTGATTAATGGTCTGGCAAAGAGCCAGTCTCCCACCGGGAAGGATGTTATGACCCCGGCAAAACGCTGGAGGATCAGTAAAGCATCCACAGTGTTGACATAACCACTTCCATTTACATCGGCTGCGCGTACGTATAGCGTATCAGGGTTGGGCGGAACCGGAGTGGGAATCATTCCGACAAAATACTGAGCCGCTCTGAGGGCATCCGTGGCATTAACACCACCCCACGGTTTGCTTGTATGTCCTACCAGCCTGTAGTAACCCAGGAGCACATCCGTAAATCCATACGAACCGCTTGCATCTGTGATGTCTGTATTAACCAGACTCCCTCCGAGTTTCAGATCAATATTCGTATTTGTCATGGGTGTGCCCACAGGATTAGCATAGCGAACAAAACCTGAAATCGTTGATGTTGCCGGAATGACATGAATAGTGAATTCGCAGGAGCCGAAACAACCAGTATTTGGATTGGTATACGAATAGGTGATTACGTAATCACCCACTCCCACTATGTCGGGATAGAATACATTGGCGATAACTCCCGGTCCGCTAAACGTTCCGCCGCCCGGTATCCCGGCTGGCAGATCAAAGGGCTGTGCGTTTACGATAACCTGGATATCCTGAGGACATAAAACAACAAGCGGCGGTAATATTTCCACACTTCCGTTTACAAACAACGAAGGGATGACCGTTCCGCTGGTGTCTTTGTATTCACAGGCACCCGGAGTGAGGTCCCAGGTAATCTCCGAATAACCCGGACTTGCCACAAAAACAAGGTTCAGCAATACAGGACTATACAACTCGAAGTTGACCGGAATTGTTGAGAGCCATGTTAATTGAAACTGACCTCCTGCCTGGTTAATCTGAAGATCACCACCATAAAAATATGGGTTAAGATTGGTATAACCTGTGTAGGTAAGCAGGGTATTATCAAAATTCAGCGTTAAGGACATTGAACCCACGTAATTCAGGTTTTCCTCCTCAATAGGAATTGATATTGATTCTCCCTGGCAAACCTGAATGCTACCTGCCGTTGTAACTGCCTGGTCAATTAAATGATTGCCGAAATCAATTCCATTAACATTCTGATTTTCAGCTATTAAAATATTGTAAGTTGCAGGCACACTGGTTTGGATCCAGTCAGGATCACCGCTGGCTTCATAAACTTCATAAGAACCGGGGTAAACGTTGTCAAAACAATATAAACCTTCGGCATTGGTGTAAGTGAACCAGACTGTGCTACCCTCCGTCATAAAAATCATCCAATCCGGTATACCGGGTTCGCCTGCGTCTCTCATTCCGTTTCCGTTCATGTCGTTGTATTTTGTGCCACAGAGAGTCTGGGTGGGGATAAGATGATTGCCAAAATCAATCTCAGCGATATTCTGTCCTTCAACCAGGTTAAGCTCATAAACGACAGGCGTGCTCGTCTGTATCCAGCCTGGCATGTTGTCAGTATCTTCCCAAACGTTGTAATAGCCCGGAAGAAGGTCATCGAAACAATACGATCCGTCAGCGGCAGTTGAGACAGAAGTAACATATCCTCCAACGTCGGATAAGTAAATGGTCCAGTTTTCCAAACCCGGTTCATTTGCCTGCCAGATGCCATCTCCGTTCAGGTCGTTGTATTTTGAACCGCAGATATTCTGGTAAACCGGTGGTGAATAATGGTTACCAAAATTGACTCCTGAAATAGGTTGGTTTTCAACCAGTTCGAGGTAATAAGTGGATGGAATACTTGTCAGGGTCCAGCCGGGTGTGTCACCATATTCCCATACAGTATAGAGGGCGGGGGCCAGATTTTCGAAACAATAAGATCCGTCAGCGCCGGTAACGGTTGCAGTAACATACCCACCAATGTCAGACAAGTAAATGATCCAGTTTTCTATTCCCGGTTCATCAGCCTGCCATATCCCATCCCCGTTCAGGTCATTATATTTTGAACCGCATATTGAAAGGTTCCCGGGAGGGGTGAAAAAGTTTCCGAAATTAATTCCAGTAATAGGCTGTCCTTCAACCAAATCCAGATAATAAGTGATGGGAGAGCTTGTCTGTGTCCAGCCGGGTAAGTCACTATATTCCCATACGGCATAAGAGCCCGGAAGCAGGTTTTCGAAGCAATAACTTCCATCAGCACCGGTAATGGCATAATAAACAATACCTGCGGCGTCCTGAAGGTAAATGGTCCAGTTTTCTAACCCCGGTTCATCAGTCTGCCAGATACCATCCCCGTTCAGGTCGCGATATTTTGAACCACATATGGAAAGGTTAGCGGGTGGTGAGTAGAAGTTTCCAAAATTTATTTCTGTAATTGGCTGGTTATCAACCAGTTCAAGGTAATAAGTGATGGGAGTGCTTGTCTGGGTCCCGTTTGGAATTCCATTTTCCTCCCACACTGCATAAGAGCCGGGAAGCAGGTTTTCGAAACAATAGCTTCCATCAGCGCTGGTAACGGCATAAGTAACATACCCCTGGTTGTCTCCTAAATAAATAGTCCAGTTTTCTAAACCCGGTTCATCAGCCTGCCAGATACCATCCCCATTAAGGTCACTAAATTTTGAACCACAGATAGATTGGTTTTGGAGGAAATGGTTTCCGAAATCAACTCCTGAAATAGGCTGATTTTCAACCAGTTCAAGATAATAAGTAGATTGTCCGCCTGTTTGGGTCCAAAGGGGTTCACCATTGTTTTCCCATATCTCGTATAAACCTGTTCCCAGGTTTTCGAAACAATAATCTCCGTTGGCATCTGTGAAGATATATGATTGACCGTCGGGCCCATACAGGTTGATGACCCAGCCTTCGATGCCGGGTTCATTTGCCTGGCGTGATCCGTCCCCGTTCAGGTCGTTGTATTTTGCACCGCAAATGGTAAGGTTAGCGGGAGGAGTATAGTGGTTTCCGAAGTTGATCTCTGAAGCAGGCTGTCCTTCAAACAGGTCCAGGTAATAAACATCGGGTGAACTTGTCTGGACCCAACCCGGATAATCAGCGTATTCCCATACTGCATAGGAACCGGGAAGGAGATTGTCGAAACAGTACGATCCATCATAATTAGTATAGCTTTCATATGTATACCCTTCGGCATCGGAGAGATAAATGGTCCAGTTCTGGACAGCTTGTTCTCCTTCATCCCACAACCCATTGCTGTTCTCGTCACTGAATTTATAACCGCAGATACTTTGGGTCTGGATAAAATGATTTCCAAAATTAATTGCGGTAATAGGCTGGTTTTCAACCAGGTCTAAGTAATAAGTGACGGGTGAGCTTGTCTGGATCCAACCAGTCACACCATTATCTTCCCACACATTATAGGATCCGGGAAGCAGGTTATCGAAGCAATAACTTCCATCTGCATTGGTAATGGCATAATTAACATACCCTGGAGCGTCTGATAAGTAAATGGTCCAACCTTCAATACCGGGTTCGCCTGCATCCCATAATCCATTGCTATTCAAGTCACTGTATTTGGAACCGCAGATGCTTTGGGTCTGGATAAAATGATTTCCAAAATCAATTGCGGTAATAGGCTGGTTTTCAACCAGGTCCAGGTAATAAGTAACGGGTGAGCTCGTCTGGATCCATCCTGGCATATCACTATATTCCCAAACGGTATATGAGCCGGGATACAAGTTATCGAAGCAATAAGATCCATCTGCATTTGTAACGACACCATAAACATCGCCTGCAGCATTTGATAAATAAATGGTCCAGCCTTCGACACCGGGTTCGCCTGCATCCCATAACCCATTGCTATTCAGGTCACTGTATTTTGAACCACAGATGCTTTGGGTTTGGATGAAATGATTACCAAAATCAACTCCTGAAATAGGCTGATTTTCAACCAATTGGAGGTAATAGGTAGATTGTCCGCCTGTTTGGGTCCAGACAGGTTCACCATTGTTCTCCCACACCTCGTATGATCCAGGTTCCAGGTCTTCGAAACAATAATTACCAGAGGCATCCGTGAATGCATAAGATTGCCCGGAGGGTCCATACAGGTTGATGACCCAGCCTTCGATACCGGGTTCGCCTGCATCCCATAATCCATTACTGTTCAGGTCATTGTATTTGGAGCCACAAATCGTCTGGTTTGTATTAAAATGATTACCAAAACCGGCGTCATTAATATGCTGACCTTCAACAAGATCTAAATAATAAATAGCAGGAGAGCTTGTCTGGGTCCAACCCGGCACATCCGTATTTTCCCAAACAGAATAATAGCCGGGAGGCAGGTCTTCAAAGCAATAACTTCCATCTGCGTTTGTTAAAGTTGTATAAACATTTCCGTTAGCGTCTGATAAGTAGATGGTCCAGTTATCGATACCGTATTCGCCTTCAGACCAATGGCCATTGCTGTTCAGGTCATTGAATTTATAACCGCAGATGCTTTGGGTTTGAAGGTAATGATTACCAAAGTTAATGCTTAAGATAGGCTGATTTTCAACCAGATACAATTCATAAACAGCAGGTGAACTGGTCTGAGTCCAACCTGGCAAATCCGTATATTCCCATACAGAATAATAGCCGGGGAGCAGGTTCTCGAAGCAATAAGATCCATCAATATTGGTTGTGGTACTATAAACATATCCTGCAGCGTCTGATAAGTAAATGGTCCAGCCTCCTACACCGGGTTCGCCTTCATCCCATATCCCATTGCTGTTCAGGTCACTGTATTTGAAACCGCAGATACTTTGGGTTTGGTTGAAATGATTACCAAAATCAACTCCTGAAATAGGCTGATTTTCAACCAATTGGAGGTAATAGGTAGATTGTCCGCCTGTTTGGGTCCAGACAGGTTCACCATTGTTCTCCCACACCTCGTAGGAGCCAGTTACCAGGTTATCGAAACAATAATCTCCTGAGGCATCCGTGAAGGTATAGGTTTGCCCTGAGGGACCATATAGATTGATGAGCCAGCCTTCGATGCCGGGTTCATCAGCCTGGCGGAATCCGTCGCCGTTTATGTCTTTATATTTTGCACCACAAATTGAAAGTTCAGCGGGGGGAGAGTAATAGTTCCCGAAATCAACTCCTGAAATAGGCTGGTTTTCAGCCAGTTCCAGATTGTAAATTATAGGTAAGGTTGTCTGTATCCAGCTTGGCATGTCTGCGTTTTCCCATACAGAATAATAGCCGGGGAGCAGGTTCTCGAAACAATAGGATCCATCTGCGTTAGTGGCGACAGCAGAAACATACCCGGCAATGTCAGATAAGTAAATGGTCCAGTTTTCAATTCCAGGTTCATCAGTCTGCCAGATTCCATCGCCGTTCAAGTCGTTGTATTTTGAACCACAGATTGAACCCGTAATGACATGATTTCCAAAATCGATACCCGTTACTCCCTGACCTTCCTCAAGGTTAAAGTTGTATGTTCCGGGGGATGGCGGGGAGGTTTGCGCCCAACCGGTCACCTGAACTTCGCTGACCGTATAATTACCCTGGGGAAGGTTATTAAAGCAGTAGTTACCATATAAGTCAGTAAAGGTATATGTATTTACTGCCCCTGACAATACGATCTGCCAACCGAAGAGCCCAAGTTCATCCGGGTCCCTGATGCCGTCATTATTACTATCATTGAACTTTGCACCACAGACAGACCCCGGGAGCAAGTTGCCAAAATCGATATTGGCAATATTTTCGCCCGAGCCGATTTGCAACGTATAGGTTGAAGGTGTACTGGTCTGGATCCAGGGTGGCGTATAGGTTTCCCATACGTAATAGACACCGGGGAACAGATTTTCGAAGCAATAATCACCGGCAGGATCAGTAATTGCTGACTGGTTACCATCAGGACCCTGCAAATAGATGGTCCATCCTTGAATTCCGGGTTCATTGGCATCTTTAATACCATTTCCGTTTTGATCATTGTATTTATTGCCGCAAATTGATCCGACAGTTGCAAAATTTCCAAAATTGATATCATTGATACTGGCCCCTTCAGCAAGGCTGATATTATAGGTTCCTGAGACAGGCATTGTTTGAGTCCACCCGGGAAGCATAATTTCGCTCACCGTATACTCGCCAGGAGGAAGAGAATTGAAACAATATTGTCCGTAATAATCTGTATAAATGGTTGTTGTCACCGGACCTTCAAGGTGTATCTGCCAGTATGACAACCCCGGTTCACCCTGATCAAAGCTCCCATTGTTATTTTGATCCATGAATTTCATTCCACAGATTGAACCTGGCTGCATGTTTCCAAAATTGATATCCCCGACTGTTTGGCCGGGTCCCAGATTAAAAAAGTACTCGTAAGGAAAAGAGGTTTGCGACCAGCCACTCTGATATCCTTCATAAACGCTGTAATTACCGGGCAGAAGGTCAAAAAAGCAATAATTGCCGGATTCATCAGTGACAGTGCTGTAACTGCCAAAGGGTCCGCTGGCATAAATAGGCCAGCCGGGCAAACCGGTTTCATTTTGGTCCCAAACTCCGTTTCCATTCAGATCGTGGTATTTAAAACCGCATATGGCAGCGCTATCGGGATGGTTTCCAAAATTCACATTTTCAATAAGTTGACCTCCGGAAAAAGAAAAACTATAGGTTCCCGGAAGTGGAGGATAGGTTTGATTCCAGAATGGCTGGGCTTGTTCTGAAACTGTATAGTCACCATCGGCAAAACCGGTAATGAGATAATTGCCCTGAGCATTGGTCATCATCGACAGGTTTTCCTGACCAACGAAATTGATGGTCCAACCCTGTAATCCAGTTTCAGAAGGATCCTTCACTCCATTATTGTTCAAATCAATGAATTTTGTACCGGAAATGGTATTGGACCGAATAAAACCAATCCCCTGAATATCATCGATATACCAACCCGGGAAAGTGTTGATATTATCGGATCCCAACTGCCACATGATACGGAAAACATCTCCGCTCTGTACAGGAAGGATAAAAGAAACGAGTTCCCAGCCTTCGCTGTTGCCGTTAAAGCATGGCAAGTCGGCAATGGCCGGGATATTCCATATAGCAATTCCGGGATAACCTCCGATGGGACTGATTGGAATATAGGTGGTTCCATTCACGCTGATCCTTACAACACCTCCATCCCTGTTTTTCTCAATACTATACCAATGCCAGAAAGAAAGCACAGGATAGTTTTGCTGGGCCAGGTAATATTGTGATATCAGCTTCCAGTCGGCTGAATTGTCATAATCTCCGGTAAGGTTAGTACCCCAGCAATTGTTACCGGAATGAGCCGAAGCCGGACCAGGGCCATAAACCGGTGTTCCATATTCCCACCCATTATTAACGGGATCAGGCAGTAAACCGCCATTTCCATCTTCAAGATGATCAACCCATTCGGGCTGAAGAACGTAGAATTCCTCTTCAAGAGTATCGTTGTCAGGGTTTTGATCTCCCGTCAGGGTGGTAAAGGCCTTTGTTTCGAAGGTTCCCGGATAGGCAACAAACGGATCGAAAGCCATGATCACATTGGCACCCGGGGCAAGGCTACCCACGGTTTGTGTGTTATTATAGATCAATGTATGGATGTCATTATAAATTTCAAAGGTTACCGTGAATCCGGATTGGGGACTCGTTCCGTAGTTATGGACCAATGCTTTGGGAATAACTGTTGCCCCATTGGTAACCAGGGTGGGTGGTGAAATTTGTGAAGGGACGCCAACATCGTTAGAGTACAACACTGGTGCCCAGTTCAAAAATCCGGTATGGCCTTCGTCATGCCTGAACATCGGCCAGGGATGAGCAAAGGGTAATACATTGGAGCCATCATCGCTGAGGACCAGCAGGACATCCGGTGAGCCCATCGCGGTAAATACAATTTCGAGCTTATTGTCTCCATTGATATCTGCTACAGCAGGAGAAGTCACAATACCCGACCCACCGGTGGCATAGCTGTTAATGAGACCACCTAAACCATTAATTAAATAAAAGGTTCCGTCACCAGATCCGGCATAGATGGTAAGCGTAGGTCTGCCACTGTATGCAATCGCCGGGGAACAGCGAACCGGTCCATTGGTTAAGTATTGCCATTTAACAGTAACTGAATTGGTTACCGGTGAATAGGAAAAACAGTAGATATAACCGTTATCAGAGCCGATAATGACTTCGAGGCTACCATCATTATCCACATCGGCAATGGCAGGTGAAGAGTAAACAGCAGCTCCCGTTGCAAAGTAGGCAAATTCAGCAGAGTCAATCGTTCCATTTCCGTTCTCATCCCCTTTGATAAAGTAAACATTTCCATCCTGTGAGCCGAAAATGACCTCAAGTTTTCCGTTGTTATCAAAATCAGCCATGCCGGCTGATCCGGTGATCAAATCATTGGTGGTTAAACTCCATTTCTGTGAACCGTTAGCCCCATTTATACAATAAAAAACATGATTTTTGGAACCTACGAGCACCTCATTTTGTCCGTCATTATCAACATCCCCGATGGCAGGACTGGCGATAATGCTACCACTAGTTTGGAACACCCACAGCACATCCCAGTCAACGCCTTCAGTACCAGTGGGTCCGGGGTATCCCCATCCGGTCAGGTCAACGGTAATACCATCATCGATACCATCTGAGTTATCTCCGTCAAAGGCCCAGATACTTCCGAGGTAGTTATTCCCATCAACCACCTCTTTTCCCTGAAGATGTGGTCCTGAAGCCAATTCACCCACTGCCGGGGAAGAATGCCACATAAAAGATCCACTGCGCTGAGGGGCATAGGGGAAAGTCCAGGCTGCATCAGAGACCCCGGGAGTCCAGCTTCCGAAACGGTCCATTACCTCAACACACCAACCACTGGTAGTTCCGGTAGCAATTTCAGGATTCAGGTCATCGTTAATGTCGGTGATGGCCGGAGAAGTCCTGGCTTCATCCGACTTGGTGTCCCTTACCCATTCCAGGTTACCCAACGCATCAAAGCAGCGCCACAACCCATAAGCCTGGGAATTCAATTCCGGAAAAAAATTGGAATATTCGTCACTTCCTGTGACGATCTCCATAAAATTATCAGGTTCATTCCCTAAATTATTCACCTGTGGCCCAAGATTCCTAACGGCAGGTGAAGAGCCATATTCCATTCTTGTTACATTAGAATGAAAATTATAACTCCACAATAAGGTGATCGCAGTAACACTTGTCTTGGTCAGCGTGGTATCACCATTTTTAACCGCGTGGTTTGATCCATGTCCGGTGGCATAAGCACTAATAAAGATGCCATTTAACAGGAAAACGCAAAGTAAATTTCTGATTTTCATGATTTTACAATTAAAAGTGGATATTGATTATTATATTCAATTGCTAATAAATTCCTTTGAATTTAAAGAAATAAGTAAGGATTTTAATTATGCTAAAGGGAAAGTAAATATATAAACTTCATTTATAAAAGTCAAGACCCCAATATTCAATTGTTTTGATTTCCTTGAAAGATCAAAATGTAAAACTTCCTTAACAAACCGTTAAAAATTCCTTAATTTCCTGATTTGACATGTATCTTAGTATGTTTATATCTAATTTTTTAATTTTAAAAATAATAATCAATGAAGAAAAGTTTTTTACTTCTCATCGGCTTACTTTTTAATGCGGCTGCATCTTATTGTGGACCAGTTAGTTTAAACAGAGCAACCTTGGTTGCCAGAAATTTTTATTTCATTAAGTCCTATTCGGTCAATGATACAGATCTGGATGAAATAAATCCTCAATTGTTGCAAACCGGAGCTGAACAGGATGAGGACTATTATTATATTTTTGGATTTGGTCCGGGCCAGGGATGGGTGATTGTGAGTGCAGAAGATGCTACCTCACCGATAATAGGTTATTCAATAACAGGCACTTATCCTGCCACCGAAGCGGAAATCAGTCCGGAGTTCAGGTTCTGGATAGGAACATACAATGAAAGCATACGGCTTGCCAGGGAGCAAAACCTGGTAGCCAGCAGTGAAACCCAATCCTTCTGGAACTATTGTGAAAACAGCAACCCCGCGTCACTTCTGGTACCAACGACGCCTTTAACCACGGTAGCGCCATTGGTAAAATCGACCTGGGACCAATCGGCCTGGTACAATTATTTTTGTCCGGCCACCGGGGGTACGAAGTACTGGAATTTTCCCGGCCAGGGTACAGGATCGAATGCCTATTTTGATCCTGATAACGCTGCCACTTCAACCACTATGTTCGACCCTTCCTATGGATTATTTTATACGAATTTGACCACTCCCATTGACTGGGATGCTATGGACGACACGATAACCGGGTTGGATTTAACCATTTCGAAGCTCAGTTCAGACTGTGGAATAATGGTAAACATGGATTATTCCTATTCCGGATCGGGAGCCTACACAACAGATATGATAACAGCCATGATCAGTCATTATTATTATTCGCCTGACATGACGTTTATGGCACAGACCGGTGTTGCCAATGATTTATGGATACTGCTTCTGAAGAATAACCTGAATGCAAGCAGGCCTTTAATATACCAGGGTTATGAAACCGTAGGCGGGCATGAATGGATCTGTGATGGTTATGAAGACAATTATAACGGTACAGGTCAAACCTACTTCCATATGAACTGGGGATGGGGAGGAAGCGCGAATGGTTATTTCTACATAACCAATCTCGATCCCGGTTCTCATTATTTTTACTTAAATATGGGGGCAGTTTTTAGTATTCATCCCACATTTATGGCGCCGTTGCCTCCTACTCATGTGGATGCTTCGGATAACATGTACGGAGACAGGATTGCGGTAAAATGGCGTTGGGCCAGTAATGCCACACATTATAAGCTATACCGCAACTCTGTGAATAATTCATTTACTGCCACTGCCCTGACGGGTTGGACAACAGTCACATCATTCACCGATTATGGTGTGGTCCCCGGAAATGCTTACTACTATTGGGTTAAATCGGCCATGAGTGCTACCGGTGATCTGGAAAGCGGATTCAGTGCGGTTAACCAGGGCAGTACTCCTCAGCCGGGTTTGCTGGAGATAGGGTATTTTACCAATAACAGCGTCAGTCCCCGCTGTTATGAATTCACTAATGCTGCATCTTACTGGGGTGTTGTAGCCTGCCGGCCACAGGTCTCGGATGACTGGGATCTGATCATGTATACCGACAATACTTTTGGAACCCCAGCCTGCATTTCGAGTTTAGGTACCGGACTAACCGATCTGGTTGTAGTTGACGGGAACCACACTTCAGCCGTTTCAAGAGGGATAAAAACCAACCGTTTCAGTGGAACCGGGAATTGTGTGATGGCTTTTGACGGCGGGGCTAAGACCATCAGTATGGGCACCAATCCTGATGTTACCTGGCCTTCATTGGGTGTTGTCACCATCTGGGATGTATATCTTACACCCGGAGTTTACCGGTTCAGGCTGAACCTGACCAGTGGGAATATGAACCCGGGAATTGCCCTGTTCTCCTCAGCCAGCGGCTCGTATTATTATGGCCGGTCGGGAGCCATTGGTATTGCAGATGCTAACGGGGCGGGTTTGGGTGAAACATTCACAGCGGTTATTCCGGCAGCCGATTACTACGGTTTTGTCGTATGGTCGAACAGTTCCCAGTCCGGAGTATTTAATATAAGCATTGAAAAAGCGGGAACCTGGACCGGGACCGTCAGCAATGACTGGAATAATACCGGTAACTGGTCTGCCTCCCTTGTTCCGACTGCCGATGTAGACGTTACCATCCCGAATGTTACCAACAATCCCTGGATCTGGGTAACGGATGCCGTTTGCAAGAGCCTTACGGTGCAGGCCGGATCGGGTAATTATATTAGGGTTTATAACCATACCCTGACGATAAATAGCGATGCCACTTTTTATGGAGAACTGATGATGGACAATGCCGTAAATACAGCCAAATGCAATATTCTGGGCAATGTTCACTGGGGGAATGGTTCTTCTGCCTATATGGCCAATCTGACCACCTTAAGTGTTGAGGGTGATTGGGAGTTCCTTTCAGGGTCGTCGGTAAATCTCACCGGGGGAGAGGTGGATTTTACAGGAAATACAGATGCCTATATCAGGTCATATGAAGCTGATTGTCAGTTTAATACCATTGGGGTATATAAAGATGCTGCCGTTATTATGTACAGTGGCGTTTCCACACAATCCCTAAAGATTGCCGGCAACTTGTATATTACCACCGGAGCTACTTTAGCATTAAACTGTGATTCAAGTGTTTATCTTTCAGGAAGTCTCTGGAATGTCTCCGGTCATTTTCACTCCTATTACGGAAATATGATATTAAAAGGTTCTGGCCAGGCCCTTACCATGGTTACCGGAGATTTTTTCAATAACCTGGTAATCAATTCATCAGGAAACATTAACCTGATCACAGATATTACAACAAAGGGCTTTATACAAATCAACAGCGGTATCCTCAATCCTACCACCAGTTTCATTTATATTGGCGGGGACTGGATCAACAACGCAGGCGCGGCTGCATTTGCGGAAGGGACAAGCCGGGTCATCTTCAACGGGGGAAATTATCCGCAATACTGTTCGGACGAAACTTTCAACATTCTGGAGGTCTATAAACCAGCCGGAGGTGCTTTGAGGGTTGACGGAGGATCGAACATAACCTGTCAGTCGTATGACTGGCATGCCGGAACCCTGACCGTTTTAAGCGGAACCTTCACGGCAAATATGCTGGTTGACAATGGAATAGCCGGTTCTTTTTATGTTTATTCCGGAGGCACAATCAATTTGCATAATCCAGGGGGTTATGTGGATTTGAATGGTGAAATTCATGTATTGGGCGGGAATTTTAATGTTTACGGAGGGACCACTGACAGTTACTGGCCATACACCAGCAATGCTTCGGTAACAATGACAGGAGGCACGCTTGACTTTAAAGATGTCGGTATAAAACTAAATAACACAGCTAGTTACACCTTTTCGGAAAATATTAACGGAGGGCTCATCAGAGCCAAGGGAAATTTCTTTGCCGACCGGCCGGAATTTACTCCTTCCGGCGGTACAGTTGAGGTCTACGGAACAGGAGCGAATACCATTTCAAACCTGAACGGCTCGAATTTTTATAACCTTAAGATAAATAAAGCTTCCCCGGTTAATGACGGTCCGTCACCAGGTCCGGACGAACAGGCTACCAGTGAAGACAGCCAGTATAATATCCTCATCGTACCGGAAACTGTACTTCCGGCTAATACCATCACTATGACCTCGGCACTCAGTGTGCTGGGCAACCTGGAAATCGTTTCCGGGACCCTGGCTACCGCCAACAATCCGGTATATATAAATGGAAACTGGTCGAATAATGTTGGTAGCAGCGGTTTCGACGAAGGAACGTCGAATGTGTTCTTTTCCGGAGCTTTACCTTCCCAAATCCTGACCAATGAGACCTTTTACAACCTGGTAGCTAATAAAACCTATGCCAGTGTTGGCGGACTGGAAATAATGACCAGTAAAACCATAAACTGTATAAACTCCATCATCATCAATGACGGGAATGTTCAACTGGATGATTTAACCACACTTAACACCAAAGAAATACAAATACTAGCAAACAGCGGACTTAATGCAGCGTCCATGCTTGTGAGCATTAATGTTACCGGCAACTGGACAGATAATAACACCACTTCTTCCTCCACCCTTGGTTTTGCCCATGGAACTTCTTCCACTGTATACTTTAAGGAGGGAGCGGACCAGACATTGAATACCATGGCTACAACAGAAGAATTTTACCACCTCATCATCAACAAGTCGGCAGGCAGTCTTGGTGTTAATAAAGGAATCAGGGTCACTGGCGATTTCTCCCTGACCCAGGGTTCTTTTGTCAGCCTTGTGACAGGATTAAATCACTATTTCCAGGGGGACTTTACGGTTTCTGCCGGCACCAGCTGGATGTACGGAAATTCCACGGTTAACTTTACCGGAGGTGAGGATCAGCTCCTGTCATTCACACCTGCTTCCGGACAGCTTTATCATGTCACCGTCGATAAAACGGCCGGAAGTAAAGTAATCCAGATATCAAATGTTTACAGCCTGAGTAATGGAAATCTGCTGATCAACAGCGGTATGCTTGACCTGAACACTTTCTATTTCAGGTGCACAGGCAATGTAACAATAAACAATAATGGGGTAATCCGCATACCTTCCTCATCCTGGCTCGAAGTCGGCAACACCTATACACTGGCAGTTAACTCAGGAGGTTTACTGGATGTGGCCGGAACGGTTGCCAACCCTGCCAAGGTAACCCATCATTCCGGTTATTACAACCTCAATGTTGAGAATGGAGGGAGTATCAGCGCAGTGAACGGTGTCTTTGAATATATAAACACCAACGGGGTGTACCTGAAGAACGGATCAATGGTTGACGACATCAATTCCTTCAAAGCATGCACCTTCAGGAACGGCGTGACGGGGGGCACTTTATTGAAAATTGACAACAATCAGGATATCAGCATATTGGAGGCCAATTTCCCGGCCAACACCTGGAGTGGCAGCAGCAATGTCAGTAAAACTGTTAACCAGGGGAATGTTAACTTCTATAATTATTCCGGCGCTTTTTCGGGTGAAACTTTTGATAATGATACCTATAACAGAGTATTGTGGAGTGTGCCGTTGTCGGTAAGTGTTACTTCAACCCTGATGACCGTATGTGAAGGGTCAGCTGCACAGCTGCAGGTAAATGTTTTTGGTGGTGCCTGGCCCTTTATATATTCCTGGTCGGGACCCGGATTAAGCGATTATACCATTTCGAACCCTATGGTTACACCTTCAGGTTCAACTACATATTCAGTAACGGTGACCGACCATTTTGGTTATATCACGTCCGGATCCGTTACGTTGAACACAACGGCCAACCCGGTAGCAGATGCAGGCCCGGATGTCACCATTATGACCGGAGGCAATACCACGCTGAATGGGCAGGCAGGCGGGGCAACCCCACCCTATACCTTCCTGTGGAGTCCATCAACCGGGCTTTCCGGCACCAACATCTCTAACCCGACAGCCAGCCCGGCCTCCACCACAACCTATACGCTGCAGGTAACCAGCTCCGAAGGGTGTTCATCATCCGACCAGATGATTATTACCGTGAATGCCGGTACAAACCAACTGACCGGCACGCTTACCTATAACAACCTGATTAACACCCCGCTGAACGGAACGAAAGTCTATCTGAAGACCGGTTCTCTGGCTGTCGATTCAACAACAACCAATACCGGCGGAGGATTTATCTTCAATAATGTAATACCGGGGACCCACACCTTAGATGCAAGGTGTACAAAAAGCTGGGGGGGAGTGAATGCCACCGATGCCCTGAAGATCATGCGTCATTTTGTCCAGTATGATACACTGGCCGGATTGAAAAAGATCACAGCAGATCTTGACGGATCGGGTTATGTGAATACCGTCGATGCCTTGCTGGCGATGAGGCGTTATGTTGGGATCGTTAATTTATTTTCCATCGGTGACTGGGTTTTCGAGCATCCTTCCTTTTCCATGCCTGGTGCAGGAGTGTTGACGGTAAACTTTAAAGGGTTATGTTCGGGAGATGTTGACGGTTCTTACAATCCACCGGTCAAGGCAGTTCCCGGAGTGGAAATGATAGAAAAAGGAGAATTACTGGTCGGTTCACCCGAGTCTGTCAGTATTCCTTTATCTATCGAATCACCATCCCAGGTCGGCGCCATATCGTTGATCCTTAATTACAATACTGATTATCTGAATATTACATCAATAAAAATGAAATCATCGTTGGGTGACCTGGTTTATTCACTCCATGAAGGAGAAATACGTATTGCCTGGTGCAGCCTTCTTCCGCTAAACCTGGCTTCCGGAGAACCGGTCCTCTTTTTACAGGCCAGGATTAAAGGACATATTCCCACATCCGGTATTACTTCCTGGCTTGAAGCAGCAGGTGAATCCTCCCTGGCCGCTGAGAATGCCCGGGTTCTGTCTGGCAGCCGTCTGGTCTTTCCGGCACTAATACCTTTCAGTTCAATGCGGGAATCCCTTCAGAGCAGTCTTTCTCCCAATCCATTCTTTAACAATACAACCTTTTCCTTCAACCTGGCCGAGCCGGCAACCATCAACCTGATTATCAGGAATATGCTTGGAGAAACCGTTTTCAGTACATTACTTGGAAAAATGGATGAAGGCGACCATCAATATACCTTTAAAAGAAATAATCTTCCTGCCGGAACTTACGAATACTTTATAGAGGCAATTACTGAAAAGAACAGTTCTCTGAACTCGGGGAAGATGGTTTTAATGCGGTAGATTCAGGATTCCGGGAATAGTCGGGATGATCGTGATGAGGTTGAAAATTAGCGAAAAATCCCTGCCGGGGGAGTATCAACCCTGGCAGGGATTTCTTCAGGTTCGTTCATGCTTCGATTTTGTCAGCATGAAGTTGTATGGTTATTTTCCCGGAATATAAGACTGGTTTACATCTCCGAAGCAAAGGCCCCTGATGTTAAAAGTAACGGTAGTATGAGCGGTCAGGCTGACATCTCCGTTTTCAAAGAGCCAGTCGCCGGCAGGGAAGCTGTTAATAGCCCCTACAAAGCGGTTAGCCACCATCAAGGCATCCGTTGAATTGACATTATAAACATTATTTACGTCTGCAGCCAGCAGCGGCAACCCCGACAGCAGGTCCAGCCCCACGAAATGAGTCAGTATCCGCAAGGCATCAGCCGCATTGACACCGCCCCATGGAAGCGTTGTCGTTGCTTCAATCTGATAATCGCCAAAAGCAGGATTGACAAAGTGGTAAAAACCGCTGGCATCCGTGGTGGTCTGGTAGACAATATTTCCACCTTGTTTCAACATAACAGTCGTGTTTGGCATAGGTGTGCCTTCAATGTTATCATAGGTTACAAATCCTTCAATATATCCAGCCTGAACGGTCAGCAGGGCCGGATCAGTAAATACCGAATGACAGCCGTCTGACAACAGGCAGCGGTATAGGTTGCCGCTCATTGATGGGGTTCCAACCACAGTCAGAACAGGCATATCAACCCCTCCGTATACCGGGCTGCCGATCAAATCTGTCCATTCTCCGGCAGGTGTTTTCTCCTGCCATTTGAATGTGACGGGTGCCAAACCCAGCGTTGTCCCCATGGTAATAAAAGAGGCCGTTTCGCCTTCATCAACGGTCACATCGGCCGGTTGGCCATTGATTGTCAATTCATTATCAAGCGAATATCCATCGGTAAAGACGGAGTTAAAGGTTGACAATCCTGAAGAATACTGACAGGCTCCCGGTATCCAGGTTTCCCACTGAAGCCTGGTTGTATCACATAACACCTTGAATTTCAGCACAAAAATAGCTTCATTATCAGGAATACTGAAGGATCCTTCCGCCGAATAAGCTGCAAAACGAATGTTACCATATTCACCATCTTCAATATTATTGAACATAGGAGCAGGTATGTCCTGATGAATCCAGGCAATTCCATCATATTGCAGACCAGATTTCTTGTAAAAAAGAGACAGGGAAACAGAGCTGATATCATTAAAACTTGAAACTTTCACAGGCACCAAAATATCATTGGCCGGCTGAGCGCAAAGACAATTATACTGATTATCAATCCATGTTTCCACCACATTGATCACAGTAAGAATGGCAGCATCGCTATATACCGTTGTATTGCAACCAGTTAACATACATCTGTACTGGTATCCATCCATAGAAACAGCAGTTGTAACAATGAACAGCGTATCCGTATAAACGCCAGCATAAATGGCTGAATTAGAGATATTTCCCCAGCTATCTCCGTTATCTGTACTAAGTTGCCATTGAAATGAAGGCAGGCCACTGCTTATTATTCTAAAAGAAACAGGTTCGTTGACTACCCCAAGCCTGTCCGCCGGTTGAGTAATAATGGCCGGGGAAGCATCGGTAACTGAACCATTATGGAAAGCGGCCGGTAAATTAATGCCTTCATTCCCTTTAAACACACAATTATCAGGAGTCAGCAGGCTGAATTCCAGGTCACTCTGCTGCACAAAAGCGAAGTTCAGATTGCATATTAAACCATTAGTAATATTTTGCGGTGTTGATCCTGTCCATTGGACCTTGATTTCACCAGGCCCAGGTGTTAAACTAAAGCCGGGCAATAACTGGGGGTTAACGTCAGTAAAGGTAAGGAACGCTATGGCTGAAGGATCATAGTTGAAGGTGAGGGTAAAACTCCGGGCTCCAACCATTTTCTCCACGTTTAAAGGCACTGTAACAGTTGATCCCGGGCAAGCAAATATTTTACCAAGGGAAGTAATAATGGTTTCACCGGCGGTCAGCAAGGCAGCATTTGTCAGGACACCAGGAGGATTTGAGCCACTCACCAGGCAACGGAAAAGGAAACCGTTCATTAAAGAGCTGATCCCGTTAATGGTAAGGGTTGGTAAGGTATCCCCCGAAAAGGGGTCTTCACTGCCAACATTGGTAAATGTAACTCCGTTATCGCTGCTAACCTGCCACTGGTAATTCAGGGTACACCCTGCAGAAGCAACAGTAAAAGTTATCGTATCACCCTCCATACCTGTTTGGTTTGAGGGTTGGCTCTGAATAATCGGACCTGTAAAAGGAATGACCTGAACACTGACCGTGGCTGACCCGCTGCAATTGTTATCATCGGTAACAGTAAGGGTATATGTCCCGGTATTATACACCTGGGCATTCGGTAAGTCGGGGTTTTTAATGGCCGAGACGAATCCTGCCGGTCCGCTCCAGTTGTAGGATGCTCCTGAGCCGCTGCCTCCGGAGGCAAGGCCAACCAGGTGGATAGTACTACCCAGGCAGACAACATTTTGTTCAGTTGAGGGAGTTACAATGATCTGAGGGTTCATAGAGATCCTGATAATGTTGCCGGGAGTACGGCAGGTAACACCGTTCAGGATGCTGACAGCCCGGCGGCGGAAGAAAGTTTCTGCCGTAACAGCAGGAGGATCATAGGAAATATCTGTAGCCCCTGAAATGGTAGAGAAGGAGCCGACCATGCCTTCACTTTTCTGCCATTGGTAAGTCAGGGTTCCGGCTGCAGAAGCAGGTGACAGCTCTATCAGGGGAGCAGGATCACCATTGAAGCATACCAGTTGGTTATAACCGATGGTCCCGGGTATAACATAATTTACTTCTACAGTTACATTAGTAACCCGCTCGTCTGTCCCATCTGATACAGTGACCGAATAAGTAGTCGTTGTAACAGGGACAGCCACGGGATCAGCAATATCAGCGGGCCCCGAAATAACGGCGGCTGGTGACCAAAGGAAGGTGTAAATTCCTGATCCGCCGGAAGCTGTGACCACTAACTGAGAAGTTTCACCTGAACAGATGAGGGAAGGAGTTGCCGAGGCATTAATTACAAATTCACTGTTGTCGGGAGAGGAACCGAAAGCATGCAGACTCATCATCAAAAACATAAAAACCACTGGTGTGAGCAGGTAGCTTATTGATTGTTTTGCTACAGAAAAGGAAGGTGTTGGTTTGTTTTTCATATTAATTATATTGATTATAAACATTTGTTTCTCTTATCATATTATCAATCAGATTATTACTAAAATAAATATTAAACACAGTAAAACTGGTTCAATCAATAAAATTATGAAAAAAAATGAGGAGAAAAATTTATTGAGAAACACTTTATCTGATCAGAAAAACCATTCCCTGTCGTTGGTGTTTTCTGCCCTCAACAGGAAGGTAGGTTACCAGGTAAACATACACATCAGACATACAGGTTTCTCCTTTATAACAGCCATCCCATCCAGCTTCTATATCATTGGTAATGAATATTTTATCACCCCATCTATTAAAAATGATCATTTCATATTCCGCTAAAGGCTGGGAAGTAAAAGCTCTGAATACATCGTTGTTACCGTCGGTGTTTGGGGTGAATGTATTTGGTATCCAAAATTCAGTGCATGGCAGGATCCAGGCACTGTCGAAGGTCCGGCACATGAAATTTGACATCAACACCCAGCATAACCCAGGCTGGGAAACCTGGCATGAATTTCCCCTGCTGTTATCCTGCCAGATATATGTTGCTGAATCCCCGGTATTTGCTTTAAGGATCAAGGATTCTCCTGCACATAGGAATAAGGTATCGGGCAAACCGGGTACGGGTTTTGGATAAACCGAAACATGCAGGTTGGTTTGTCCTGAACAACCCCATTGATCGACCCCGATGATAATATAATTAGTATTAAATGAAGCATTTACAAGCAATATCCCCATTAAAGTCAGTGAAACGCCCTGGTTGGGTGCAAGGTAATATTGACTGGCGCCGCTTAGTTGAACTTCAGCAGTTGAATCCCGGCAAATGGCCAGTTCCGATGGAAAAGCGGATATGACGGGCAAAGGGGAAATAATCAGTTCCAGCGAATCAGGGTTCTCAGCGGTACATTGATGAGAATCGGTTATATTGAAGATGTAGTACCCTGATAACTGCGGGGTAACTGCAGGCAAAAACGGACTGAGCAGACCGGAACTAAAACCAGCCGGGCCCTGCCATTCATATTCGTTAGGGGGTGTACCGCCTGAAACGTAAGCATACAGTATGATATTCTCACCTTCACAAACTATTGAATCACTGAATAATACATGCGCCTGTGGTCGCGGGAACACCTGAATCGGGACCGTATCCGGAAAAACAGATGAACAGTTGAGTGTATCTGTTACAACCAAAGTGTAATATCCTGAATTGGAAGGGGTCGCCAAAGGTATAGAAGCTTGCGCATCATTGAAATCGAATCCGGCAGGGCCATTCCAAGAGAAAGAACAACTTAAGCTATTACCTCCGTATGCCTGACCGGATAACCATATGGTCTCACCGGAACAGAGTGAATCATCGGTAGTGGCAGCGATGGCAACAGGAGAAGGATAAATAAGGATTATAACAGAATCAAAACCATAGCAGCCCTGGTTGACATAGGTATATTTTATCTGGTTATAACCCGGTCCGGACAAAACAGGATACAGGGTATCGGCAATGACTCCGGGGCCTGAGAAATGTCCTCCGGGCGGATATCCGCCGGAAAGCAAAAAAGGATCAGCATTTTCACAAACGGGGGCGAAGGCATTCAAAGAAACCGGTATCACTTTATTACTAACTGAATCACAGATAGTTGCCTGAATTCCCAAGGCATCGGTCACGGTAACACAATAGTTACCGGCACAAAGACTGGTAGCTGAATTCGTATTTTGTTCCCGGCAATCACTCCATTGGTAAGTGTATGGAGGTGTGCCACCGGAAGCCGAAACGGTGATATTTCCGTCGCAGGGCGGCAATTGGGCACAGGGAAGAATGTTACAAGTACCATAAGTAGGAATACCCTGCTGACCGATCACCCAGGGTCCGCCATCGGGTTCCCGACGGAATGATTCACCTAGTACAGGATCATAGGAAGAAATATAGGTTTTTTTGTTAGCAGGGATTTGTTCAAATGAACACAGCACGCCGGAAAAAGGGCAACCACCTATAGGGTTACAGGGGTTTCCGGTATGGTCGAAATTAAGGCTGTCGTTCCAGAAAATTGCATCCTGGGGAACTCCTGTTTCATCATAAAAGGCAAACCAACCACCGGCATTGGGAAACCAAAGTCTTGAACCCATTCCGATACAAACATCCAGATTGGTATCGACAACGATCTCAACGGTTCTTCCGCCGTTCTGAACCAGGAGCGACGGAGGAACAGCCCCGGCATGGGTCCCTCTGACAATAACAAAACCACTGGGAGGTATGATGTTTCCGGGCGGGATCTCAAAACCACCACCATAATTGGGTTCCGGGTCTCCATCTGGAGCACAGTTTCCCAGAAAATAGCAGGAAATATCCCTCTTACAGCATGAATCGGGATTATAGAGTTCAATCCACTCCCCCCTTCTGGTCAGGTCATTTCCAAAAATAGAACCATCGCCCGAATCAGGACTGATCATTAATTCATTGATCAGGATAGAGGATAAGTTGTAGGAACATCCACCACAATAATTATTAATCCCTGATTGAGTGGTAAGGTTTAACTGGCCAATCACGCGCCCTGCCGGGAGTAAAAGCACAAGGACCAGGATAATCTCATTGATAACCAGATTATTACGCTTCAATCTAAGCTTACAAACCATGATAAGGCAGGTAAAATCAATTATCTGATGAGTGTTAACGTTCCCTGCATTCGTTGATTTCCGGCATCCCTGCTCTTGTAATAGATCACCCAGGAAAAGACACCGGGGGTACAATAATTGCCCTGGTATTTACCATCCCAGCCCGAATAAATATCATGGGAAGTGAATACGATTTCTCCCCAACGGTTAAAAATGTACATGGTGAATTCCTCCAATTCTAGCGTTGACTTTGCAAGAAAATAGTCATTGAGATTATTTCCGTCGGGTGTAAAGGCATTGGGGATCCAAATCCGGGTACAGGCCAGAACAATACAGGTATCAGACACCTCACAGCCCTGGTTTGTAGCTGTTACGATATATGTACCAGGTTCATTGATCGTATAGAACTGAAAAATTGAGCCATCCTGCCATTGATAATCCACTGCATCATTCCAGCCAGCATTGAGTACGATAGAATCCTTCTGGCAGACAAACTCAGTATCAGGCAATATCAAGACGGGGCGGGGCGAAACAATAATGTTAACAGCCAGTTTGGCTGTACATCCATCGTTGCTGGTTCCTGTAACGATGTAATTGGTTGTATGAGTGGGTGATGCCACAACATTACCGCTGTGTGGCGATGAGAGCCCGGTTTCAGGATACCAGTGATAGAAAGAAGTGCCAGTGACGCTGATAAAAATCATGTCTCCGGAACATATGACAGGCTCCGGAGGATCTGCCACCAGGTTCACTGCCGGATAAACAAAAACCCCTATCTGAGCCACATTCGAACAACCAGACTGGTCAGTACCTGTAACCAGGTAATAGAAGGAATAGGGTGGTTTTACCCAAAGTACAGAATCGGTACTACCTGTGCTCCAAACATAAGAATGGGCACCTCTCACCCAAAGTCGCACCGAATCACCCGGACAAAGGGTTGTATCCTGAGGAATGATAAGGAAGGGCAAGGGTCTGACAGTAACCTTCACTGAATCAACGGCCGAGCAGCCGTTCAATGAAACAGTAACTTTATATAAAGTGGTAGAAGCGGGCCAGGCTTTTGGGTCAGGAACCGTTGAAGAACTCAGGCTAACGGACGGAGACCAAATATATGAGACCCCTCCTGAAGCCAGCAGGTTTGTCGTATCACCATAACAGACCGACACATCGGGTCCTGCTTCAGCGGGAGGTATAGCCTTAATAGTCAACAACATACTATCCGTTGAATCACTGCAGACACCGGATGGGTTTATGGCTGTAATTGAAAGTGTGACAAACCCGGCGGTAATGTCAGCCGAACCGGGTGTATACACCGGATGTAAGAGGGTTGAATCGTCGAAAGTTCCTGTTCCCGAGGCAGACCAATGAACGGCATTTGCATTTTGCGCATTTGCCAGGCCAATGGTGAATGACTGGTTGCCGCATATCGTATCATCAGGACCGGCATAAGCAACAGTAGCCGGAGAAATGGTTACTTTTACCGTATCAATGACTTCTCCGCAAGGTATAATTCCATATGCAGAAATGGTCAGGTTCACATGACCTGTGGACAAATCCAGCGGACCTGGGCAATAAACCGGGTCCAAAGTGTTGCCAGCAGAGAAAGTTCCATCTCCGTCAGAAGTCCACACAAATGAGGAATAATTTGAACATGATACATTAATAATATGGAGACAATTTCCTTCACAAAGAACAGTATCCGTGTCTACAATCAATATCACGGCCGGGACGACGTCAACCGAAATTTGTGAAACTACCTGGTTAAATCCATCATTCACAGTAACATAATAAGTGGTTGTTGCTGACGGAGTGGCGACGGGGTTTGCAATTGCAGAATTATTCAGGCTGGATGAAGGTGACCAATTATAGGTATAGGTAAGATTACCTCCGATAGCGTGGGCATCCAACTGAGAGGATGTACCCGCACAAATGACGGCCGGAGTGGCTGTCGGACTTGTCGACAGGGCAAAACCGGTCACAAATATTGTAACAGAATCAGCAATACTGGTACAGCCTGTCAGTGAATTGAATATCACAAGATAATAGACTTGTGTGGCGGTAAGGTTCACGGTAACAGGGTTCTGAATGGTATTCAGGGTTGAAATCATGGATGAAGGCTGCCAGGTATATGTGCAGTTGCCGCTGCAACCTGTAGCAGACCCGGAAAGAGTTGTAAAGGTTCCGTAAGGTATTGTCTGATCGGGCCCTGCAAATGCAACAGGCAGCGGATTGACCACAACTGTTACCGATGCCGTATTTGGGCAATTTAACGTGTTGCTTACAGTCACCGTATATGTACCGGAAGCTACCGGCTGGGCATTGAGAACAGAAGGATTCTGGGAATTTGAGGTAAAGCTGTTTGGTCCATTCCATTGATAGGAAGCCAGGCCATTCGGCGTGCAGGTCAGATTCAGTGTATACCCTGCACAAACGGGAGAGTTGCTTCCTGCAACGGGCTGTGGAGTAGGATTTACGGTAATTAACACCGAATCAGGTTGGGAGTGACAGAGGTTCGCATCGGTTACTCTCAGCCTGTAATATCCTGACATATTCACCTGTGCATTCGCGATGACAGGGCTCTGGCTGCCAGAGGAATAACCCTGGGGACCTGACCACGAAAACAGGTAACCAGACCCGCTCCCCCCTGTTCCCAGTCCGTTCAGATTAATTGTATTTCCCTGGCATACAGTTAACTGTGTAGCAGAGGCATGAGCAATTGGTAATGAATGAACCGTTACAATATTGGAATAGACAAGAGTAGAAGTACAATTATGGGCATCTGTAACCTGCAACGAATAAAAACCGGATTGAGAAGGCATCGCATTCAGAACAAGAGGATTCTGCAGAATGGAAACAAATCCTGAAGGGCCTGTCCAGTTAAAGGTGTAAGCCAGTGTTCCTCCGCTGCCGTTTCCTGTAAGATGAATAGTATCTTTCTCACATACGTTAATGCTTGAGACGGAAGCCTGGGCCACGGGCAGGGGATGAACCAGAAGGTTCAGGATTGCAGGGTTCAGGGCTTTGCAATTATTTCCATCTGTAACATTAAAAGTGTACTGACCCGATTGAACGGGCATAGCTGAAGAGATTGAAGGAGAAGCCTGGCCGGAAGTAAATCCGTTTGGACCATGCCAGTCGTAAATGTATCCCGAACCACTTCCTCCTAACGCTACACCATTGAACTGAACCGGGTTGCCGGCACATATTTCAGTCGGTGTTGCCGTGGCCGTAACAGTAGGACGCGGATGGACTGTGATGTTCAGGGGGATGGAAATCACACCTTGGCAGTTGTTGGCATCAGTGACCGTAACGAAATACAGACCTGAATTAACAGCTTGTACATTATTAATGACAGGGTTTTGGACATTGGAGGAAAAGCCTCCTGGTCCCGACCAGGTAAATGAATAAGCTGTTGAATTTCCACCAGACGAAAATGAAGTCATGTGAATGGTATCTTCTGAACAATAGTTTGCAGACGCACTGGAGGCAGTTATCTGGGGAAGCGGGTAAACGGTAACCACAGCCACTGCCGGGGAGAATGATTCGCAGCCCTTATCATCTTTTACAGTAAGATAATAGTTTCCGCTATTGCCAAGCTGAGCATTATTCAAGGTAATATCCTGCTGACCTGAGGTGAAGCCGGCCGGTCCGGACCAGGTAAACTGGTAACCGGACCCACTACCGCCAGTGGCAGTTCCGGATATAGAAATATTACTTCCCAGACAGGCATTAACCGGAGAAGACACAATCCCTGCCACCGGTAGTTCATTAACCTGAACAGTCACTGAGACAGTGTTGGCTAAAGAACAATTATGACTATCTTTAACCTGCAGTGAATAGGTTCCGGAATTAACAGGCAGGGCAGACAAAATAACCGGGGAAGGCAATGCGGAACTGAACCCTGCCGGGCCACTCCATTGATAGGTATACCCTGTATTGCTTCCTCCCGTTGCAAATCCTGTAAATGTAATGCTGTTGCCTTCGCACAATTCACCCGGGCTCACCGAAGCAGTGGCTGCCGGCAGATCGTAAACGGTTACAGAATGTGTAATAGCATTGGTACACTGGTTTCCGTCTGTAAAGGTATAGGTAATGGTATGCACTCCGGGTCCGGCCATAGCCGGATCGAAAATATCGCCCGTTACACCTGTCCCTGAATAGGTTCCACCTTCAGGTAAGGCAGTATTGATTAGTAATGAAGCACTATTTACACACAGGTCTGGAAAACTACCGGTATAGGTAAGCAGAGGCAATTCATTGACTGTCAATGCTGCCGGTGCAAAATTCACACAGCCATGGTTATCCGTAAAAGTGTAGGTAATGAAATATGTTCCAATGCCTGCCACAGAAGGATAAAATATATTTCCGATGACACCGGTTCCACTGAAAACACCTCCCAGGGGAGAGCCACCACTCAGGGTGACCGGCGGGGTTGAAATGCACACATCTGTGGGTGGGTCTACCCAATTTACATCCGGCAGGTTATAAACGTTAAAAGTGGTTGAGGCTGCATTTTTACAACCATTGGCATCCTTGTAAGCATATGTTAGGGTAACCAATCCCGGACCCGAAACATTGGGATAAAATTTATTCAGGATCACCCCTGTTCCATTATAGGTTCCTCCGGCAGGAGTCCCTATCAGGGTAACAGGCTGGGCATCCACACACATATCGTTAACTGGCTGGAGGGTAACTGAGGGTAAGGCATGAACAGTAATGGACTGACTGGCAGCATTGCTACAATTATTATCATCAATAAATGAATAGGTGATGAGGAATGTCCCTGCCTGTGCGGTTGAAGGGAAAAATTGATTTCCAGTAACGCCTGTGCCGGAATAATTTCCTCCTGCCGGATTACCGTTCAGTGGTACCGGCGACGCATCGGCACAAACATTGGACAATCCAGCGAGTGACACAACGGGTAAGTCATTGACTGTTACCTGCTGCGTGGCAAGGTTGCTGCATCCATTCGCATCAGAAAAGGTATAGGTGACTGTAAAATTACCCTGGCCTGCAGATGGCGGATAAAAGATACTGCCGCTAACCCCGGTACCTGAGTAAATCCCACCCGCGGGACTTCCATTCAGGGTTATACTTTGAACATCGATACATACCGGTGCAATGGCAGCCAGGGTAACATCCGGAAGCTGGTAAACCGTTATAGTTCTTGTAATTGAACTTGAACAACCATTAATATCTGTAAATGTGTAAGTTACAAGATGATCCCCGGCCTGGGCCTGGGAGGGATCGAAGATATTACCGGTGATTCCGTCACCGGAAAATAAACCACCTGCAGGCATGCCAACCAGGGTTAAGGGAGGAGCACTGATGCACATTGGGCTAACGGGATCAATGTTAACAACCGGCAACGCATTAACGGTAATATTCTGAAAAACAGTATTTGTACATCCGTTACCATCGGTAAAGCTGTAACCGACAGGAAAGGACCCGGGGCCTGCCAATGCCGGATTAAAAATATCACCGGTGACCCCTGTTCCCGTAAATATGCCCCCTGTTGGACTCGCAGACAATGTAAC
>JAPLDE010000019.1:37388-59247 GCA_026391855.1 Bacteroidota bacterium
ACTCGCAGACAATGTAACAGGTTGTATATCAACGCATAACGGACCTGCTGCAGTGAACTGAACATCGGGCAAGGGATTTATAATAATGGTCTGACTAGCTGTATTCTTGCATGAATTATCATCAGTAAATGTATAAGTAATCACCCATGAACCCGCTCCGGCCAGGTCAGGATGAATGGTGTCGTCAATAACTCCATGTCCTGAATATACACCGGCAGCGGGTAGGCCAATCAGGGCAATAGCCGGGGCATCGGCACAAACAACAGGTAAAGGATCCAGGCTGACAACCGGCAGGGGATTAACAAGAATAGGTTGATTAGTATCATTGACACAGCCATATTCATCCGTAAAAGAATAGGTAATATTCCACATCCCAGGTCCTGCCTGAGCGGGCGAGAAAACATCCCCGTTCATTCCGCCTCCAAGATAGGTACCTCCTGCAGGTAAGCCATCCAGCGTCACCGGCGGAGCATCCAGGCAGAAAGGACCCTGTGCACCAAGGCTCATTACAGGAAGAGGATGTATAATAATGGACTGTGATGCCTGGCTGGTACAACCATTAACATCTGTAAATGAATAACTTACAACATGCGTTCCAGCCTGGGAAACGGATGGGAAGAGCTGATCACCCACCACACCGGGGCCCGAAAAAACACCTCCAAATGGTGTTCCCTGCAAGGTAACAGGCAGCGCATCCAGGCAAACAGCCGCCAGGGGAGCAAGGTTAACATCCGGAAGCGGATTAACAATTATTTGTATCGATGTATTTTCTGAACAATTGTTATTATCAGTAAATGAGTAGGTTATGTTATTTGATCCAAGCTGAGCCAGGACCGGATCGAACACATCCCCTACCATACCATTACCGGTAAAGACACCGCCTGCCGGACTCCCGTTCAGGGCGAATGGACTGACATCCAGACAAACAGGGCTGACAGGGTCGATGGCCGGCTGGGGAACCGGGTAAACTGTGACGGTTTGCTGCGCATTGTCCTGGCAATTATTGAAATCGGTATAAGTATAGGAAATAATAAACTCACCCGCCTGGGCGACCGAGGGTAGAAACTGATTTCCGCTAACTCCTCCGCCGGAATAATTCCCCCCGGCCGGAGTACCGTTCAGGGTGATGTCAGGCCCATTTGCACAAACAGCCGGCAAAGGGTCAAGAGTCACAACCGGCAGGGAATAAACGGTGATCGTCCGGAAAGCAGTATTTGAACAGTTATTAGCATCCGAATAGGTATAGGTTATCGTCCAGGTCCCCGGCCCAGCAGAAGGAGGATAGAAAATGTTCCCGGTAACGCCGGTGCCGCTATATACACCACCTGCCGGATTTCCTCCCAGTGGAATCCCCGGTACATCAATACACACTCCGGAAGTAACGCTGAGTGTAACTTCGGGAAGCTGGTAAACCGTTATAGTTCTTGTAATTGAGCTTGAACAGCCATTATTATCTGTAAATGTGTAAGTTACAAGATGATCCCCGGCCTGGGTCTGGGAGGGATCAAAGATATCACCGTTGACTCCGGCACCGGAAAACAAACCGCCTGCAGGTGTGCCAACCAAGGGAAAGGGAGGGGCACTGATGCACATTGGGCTAACGGGATCAATGTTAACAACCGGCAGGGGATTCACGACAATATTCTGAACAACACTATTTGTACATCCGTTACCGTCGGTAAAGCTGTAACCGACAGGAAAGGACCCGGGGCCTGCCAATGCCGGATTAAAAATATCACCGGTGACCCCTGTTCCCGTAAATATGCCCCCTGTTGGACTCGCAGACAATGTAACAGGTTGTACATCAACGCATAACGGACCTATTGCCGTGAACTGAACATCAGGCAAGGGATTAATAATAATCGTCTGAATAGCTGTATTCTTGCATGAATTAGCATCAGTAAATGTATAAGTAATCACCCATGAACCCGCTCCGGCCAGGTCAGGATGAATGGTGTCGTCTATAATTCCCTGTCCTGAATATACACCGGCAGCGGGTAGGCCAATCAGTGCAATGACCGGGGCATCGGCACAAACAACAGGTAAAGGATCCAGGCTGACAACCGGCAGGGGATTGACAAGAATGGATTGGTTAGTATCATTGACACAACCGAATCCATCTGTAAAAGAGTAAGTTATAATCCACATCCCCGAACCTGCCTGTGCGGGAGAAAAAACATCCCCGTTCATTCCGCCTCCAAGATAGGTACCTCCTGCAGGTAAGCCATCCAGTGTAACCGGTGGAGCATCCACGCAGAAAGGACCCTGTGCACCCAGGCTCATTACAGGAAGAGGATGCACAATAATAGATTGTGAGGTCTGGCTAAAACAACCATTAGCATCTAAAAATGAATAACTTACAACATGTGTTCCGGCTTGTGAAACGGATGGGAAAAGCTGATCACCCACTACACCGGGGCCTGAAAAAACACCTCCCAATGGTGTTCCCTGCAAGGTGACAGGCTGAGCATCAAGGCAAACTGCTGCCAAGGGAGCCAGGTTAACGACCGGAAGCTGATTAACAATTATCTGAATCGATGTATTGGCTGAGCAATTGTTATTATCTGTAAATGTGTAAGTTATGTTATTTGATCCAAGCTGAGCCAGGACCGGATCGAACACATCGCCTACCATACCATTACCGGTGAAGACGCCGCCTGACGGACTCCCGATCAGGCTGAAAGGGCTGACATCTATGCAAAGCGGAGAAACAGGATCAATGCTTACCAGGGGAACAGGATATACAGTGACGTTTTGCTGCGACACATTCCGGCAGCCGTTACCATCAACAATGGTATAACTGAGGATATGGGACCCTGCCTGAGCGATGGCCGGGAAAAACTGGTTCCCACTCACTCCAGTCCCGGAAAACACCCCTCCAGGCGGGGTGCCGGTGAGAGTGACAGGCTGCGCATCAGCACAAACTGCGGAAACAGAACTGAGAGAAACAGCGGGAAGAGGGTAAACAATAATATCCTGTGAGGCTGTATTTGTGCATCCATAAATATCTTTCCAGGAATAAGATATCGTCCATGTTCCAGGGCCGGCTATGGAAGGTTGAAAAGCATCCCCACTGATACCCGTCCCGGTATATGTTCCCCCTGTTGGGTGCCCGATGAGGTTAACAGACTGAATATCAGCACACACAGGATCAGGTGGTTCAAAAGTAACCAAAGGGAGGGGGCTTACTGTAATGTTAGTCGAGTAAGAATTCGTACACTGATTGTCATCCGTATAGGTGATAGTAACCGGCCAGGTTCCAACACCAGCCAAAGAAGGGTAAAAGTGATCCCCTGCCACACCTGTTCCTGAAAAAGTTCCTCCCAATGGATCTCCTGTTATTACAACAGGCTGATCATCAATACAAACCGAATCTAACGGATAAACAAATACACCCGGTAACAGGTTTACTTTGATATCCCGGAAAGTAAAATTGGTACAGCCATTTCCATCGGCATAAGTATATGTGACTGTGTGCGTACCTGCCTGTGCAATAGCGGGATAGAACATATTTGCAGTGACTCCGGCACCCGCAAAAGTACCACCGTTAGGGATCCCATTCAGTATAAAAGGCGGCGTATTCACACAAACCGGGGTAATAGGAGGGATACTTACAACCGGTAACGCGTTAACAACAATGATAATAGAAGCACTGAAATTACATCCGTTACCGTCATGGTATGTATACATGACAGTCCAGTTTCCCTGGCCCACCAAAGTTGGTACAAATTTATTCCCGGCGATCCCGGGACCGGAATATACGCCTCCGGATGGCGACCCTGATAATGTAACTGGCAGACTGTTAACACATAACGATGCAACGGGCGCGAGTGTAACCGTTGTCGGTGGGTAAACAGTTACGGTTTGATTTTTTGAATTCGAACATCCCGCTAAAGTTGTATAGATATAAGTGAGCGTCCATGATCCGGCCCCTGCAACAGCCGGAGTAAATTGATCACCGCTGACACCGGGTCCCGAAAAAACACCACCTGGCGGAGTACCAACAAGAGTAACCGGTGAAGCGTTGAGGCAAAGCGGGCTAAGCGGGTTCATATTCACAACTGGCGCCGGGTTAACCAAAATGCTGTTTGTGGCGGATTGCAGACATCCGAAAGGATCGGTGATCGAATAAGTCAGCAAATGTGCTCCCTGACCGGCAATGGCAGGGTTGAACGAATTTGCAACCACGGCTGTGCCGGTGTAGGTGCCTCCTGCCGGAGTCCCGCCTGTGAGTGGGAAGGCAGAATTGTTGGTACACTGGTCGGGTAATGAATTACTCCATGAGACCAATCCGCCGGGATGAAAAAACACAGTAGTAGAGTCTACGATCTGGCAGCCACCGGGGTCAGTTACTGTTACCCGGTAATCACCCGCGGTATTGACAAAAAGCGTTTGCTGAATTGTTCCATCCTGCCAAAGGTAGGTATAGCCCGGGTTTCCTGCGTCAAGGGTTATGCTTTGACCTGGACACAGCCCTGTATCAGCCACCAGGCTGACCGGAAAGGCTGCATAATCGGACAAAAAACCATAGGTTGAACCTGAACCGCCCTGATATAAGGTGGCAAACAAAAACCGGTCTGTTGTATTAGAGATGATATTTGTACTTCCGCTATAAGTACTAATATTCTTTAATGCATAGCTCCACTGTCCTAAAGTTCCCGGTACAACAAAGAAATCCGATGAAGTGACCACTGTGGCAATCCCGTTCAACAGGAAGTGCCCGGTAGCGGTTGTCGGGACAATGATCATGGCATAATACTGGGTTGCTGTAGGTCTGAAAAAGGCGAGGCTGCGTGAACCCGTACAGGTAAGCGGCGGAAGGACCGCTTCACTCATTTCCCCGGCAAAACCGGTAATATGCAACACGTAAACCGGCTTATCTGTCTGAATATAAGCTGTAGCACTGGTAAGCGTATAAGCCAGAGATGTACCCCGGTTTACCGTACCGGCAGGTGATCCGTCAACATTGACAGAAGTATTATCCACTGTTCCGAATACGTAGTACCTGTCATTGATGGTAACAGGAAGAAATCCTTTCACCACGATATATTCTTTCCCAATAATTCTTTCCGGAACTGTTTGATCTCCAAGAAGATCGAGGTTTGAAGTAACTCCTGCCCAAACAGTGTCATCCTTAACGGTAATGGCAATCGGTTTATCAGCGGTAACTAATGACCCGCCGAGGTGGTTAACGGCAAATTTATCGGTAGCCGCAGCCGAATAAACCTGGCCCTTGTTCAGTACAATAGTGAAGGCAACTCCGGCAGCATGCCCGACTATATCTTTTGAAGGGACGATAGTAATCGTAGTATTATCTTCGGTTGCCAGGATATCAAAAGCGCAAACGGGCGTGGGAGTAATCAGGTTCCCATTCTGGAAACTGGATTGGATAGGGATCACAAAACTTTTCCCAAGGGCATTTCGACCTTTCAACGTAAAAATCTCATTATTGGTGCCGGAGAAATCCCAGTATGCCTGGATAGGGACAGTGGAAACAATATGAAGACCTGAATTCAGGTAAGAATTCGAAGGGCTGGCCTGTAACTGATTGATCAGGGAGGTGAGATTCGGGGACTGAGTTGTCTGAGGGGGAATATTTACCACCTGTGGAATAATTCCGGTATTGGCAGGTACAGAAATGGTAACAGTGGCTGCCTGTGAAGAAGTAATCAGCCTCAGGTATGCAGGCAAACCCGTATGCCCTGGTGCGGCCCCCATAGTAAGGTTAGGCACTGTAAACCAGAACTCTGTATCAGTCTGGGCCAGCACCATACAATACACAGAACTACCAGAAGAATTTTTGCTTCTATCCTCACTTTTTAATGAAACCTTATATTTTTCAATGCTAATTTAGTAAATTTCAGCCCCCTAACGAAAGGTAACCACTATTTATATTGACCATAATTTGTTAATAAAGTTGCTTACCGGGTATTGACTTGCCAAACTTATTAAATCCTTACGGAACATACTTACGCGATCAATAAAAAAACCTTAATAAAATCAAGCCTTATGAAACAATTTTTCAAATTCATGTTTGCCTCTATGGTTGGGTTCATTCTATCCTGTATCATCCTTTTCTTCATCTTTTTCGGCATCATTGCGGGGCTTATCTCCTCCAGCAAGAAAGAGATTGTACTGGAACCCAAATCCGTTTTGTTAATAAAACTGGATGAACCCGTCAAGGAAAGATCTTCACAAAATCCTTTTTCAAGTCTTCCGGTAAAAGGTTTTCAATACCTGAACGTCCTGGGACTGGATGATATCCTGAAAGATATCAAAAAAGCGGAAACCGACCAGAAAGTTAATGGCATCTTCCTGGACCTCAGCGACATGCTTATCGATATCGGAATGGTTGAAGAGATCAGGAATGCCCTGCTGGATTTCAGGAAGACAGGAAAATTCATTATAGCCTATGGTGATTTCTATTCTCAGAAATCATATTATCTGGCCTCGGTAGCCGATAAGGTCTTCCTGAATCCTCAGGGAATGATGGAATGGAAAGGGATGAATGCCAAAGTTGTATTCCTGAAAGGGACGCTGGCTAAACTTGATATTGATATGCAGGTGATCAGGCACGGAAAATACAAAAGTGCTGTTGAACCGCTGATCTCAGATAAGATGAGCCCGGAAAACAAGGAACAGACCCTGGCCGTTGTTCAGTCGTTCTGGGACCACATCGTATCAGGGGTTTCGGCTATGCGTAAACAGGACAGGCAGAAACTGAACGATCTGGCCACCAACCTTTCGGTTGAACAGCCTGAAGATGCTGTAAAATATGGATTGATCGATTCGCTGACATACAGGGACGGACTGATCGCCTACCTCCATAAAAAGCTGGGAACAGCCGAAAACACCACCATCAACTATGTCGGATTGAAAAAGTATAACGATGTACCCTCAACGATTAAAAAGGAATATTCCAAAGATAAAATTGCGGTAATTTATGCCAGCGGTGATATTGTGGAAGGAGAAGGGTCGGAAGACAATATCGGATCGGAACGCATTTCCCGCGCTATCCGGAAAGCCCGGACCGATAACAGCATCAAGGCCATTGTTTTCAGGGTTAATTCACCCGGCGGGATCATGATATCATCAGATGTGATCTGGAGAGAGATCATGCTGACAAAAAAAGTGAAACCAGTGGTGGCATCTTTTGGCGATTATGCAGCATCCGGGGGGTATTACATTAGTTGTGAGGCAAATAAGATAGTCGCCGAACCAACAACAATCACCGGTTCTATCGGTGTTTTCGGCGTCATCCCGAACTTCCAGAAGACCCTGAACAATAAACTCGGGATCACCACGGATGGGGTAATGACCAATACCAATGCTGATTTTATTTCTGTCGACAAACCTCTGCCGGAATACCAGAAAGCCCTCATTACAAGGGGTGTGGAGCGTTCGTACAAGACTTTTGTTGACAGGGTGGCCAAAGGCCGTAACATGAGTCCTGAAAAGATTGATAACATTGGTCAGGGAAGGATATGGACCGGAGTCATGGCCAAAGAACTGGGTCTGGTAGATGAGATCGGTGGTATAAACAAAGCTGTGGAGATGGCTGCCGGTTTGGCAAAACTCAAAAATTACCGCCTGATTTACCTGCCCGAACAAAAAGATGCTTTCACTACCCTTATTGAGCAGCTTTCCGGCGACAATGAACAGGAAGCCATGATCAGAACACAACTGGGTGATTTCTACCCCTATTATCAATCTGTAATAAGATTAAGAAATATGAAAGGAATACAGGCCAGGCTTCCTTTCACCCTGACGATCGATTAATACCCTTTCAGGTTCTGAAGCAGCAACCGACGCTTTTCTTTATCGGAAAGCTTTGAATCATAATTAATTATTGCACTCTCCCAGTCGCCGTACATCACATTGGGAAGAAGGATGAATCTTTTACCAAACTGGGCCCGGAGGCTGTCGGTGGCTTTGATCCTTCCATCCGGTGACCGGTTTTCAAATACCCTGGAAAAATCATTCAGGTTGTCACCCATGAGCAGAGTGATGTGATAGTGTTCTGCAATCTGGTCACGCCTGGGTTCTTTGCTCGACAGATCGGTTTTCATCAGTAAATGATCCTCATCTTTGACCGGGAAACCCATCTGCTGAAGGTTTCGCCGTGTTGCATCTTTCTGGTCCTCTGTCCTGTTGGTCACATAAAACACCTCCACCCTGTATTGCTGGAGGGCTTTAAGAAACTCCACAGCCCCCGGCAAAGGTTCGGCCTTTGCCAGACTGACCCATTCATTCCACCCCTGGGGAAAAGATGTTTTCCCTTGCAGGCATCCGGCTTCAAAAGGACTATTGTCCAGCACGGTTTCATCAATATCAACAATCACAGCCCGCTGAGAGTTTACCGAAGGATCTTTCAGATCACTCAATACCAGCAGCTTAGCAAGCTGAAACGACTGGTAACACAACCCCCTGTATTCACCGGAACGCTGCTGGTATAAAACCGGGAGCAACTCCTGGTCTTTCAGGCTAAAAATAGTATCTGTCCTCACAGTATCAATGACAAGCCCGGTTTTATCCTTCCTTTTCCGGGTTAATTCGTTCTTCTTCGATTTGACACAGCCTGTAAACTGCATCAGTAACAGGCTGGTTATCAATAGTATGAAAAGTCTCCTGATGTACATGAATGCAAGATTTTTGATGTTACCTGTTTAAAGAGGTGTTGCCCGGCAAAATTACTAACTAGAGAGCCAAAAAACGCCGGTTTGTATTCGATTTATACACTTATTTTGTAACAGATAACACCGGGTAAAAATGTCGGTATATTTTTCTGTCTCTCCCCTTAATAAACGCATACTGGCACTGGCAATCCCCAATGTTGTGACCAACATTGCCATTCCCCTGCTGGGTATGGTCGACATGGGACTGATGGGACACCTGGGAAGTGCTGTATATATCGGAGCTATTGCGGTAGGAACGACCATTTTCAATTTCATTTTCTGGAGTTTTGGTTTCCTGCGGATGGGGACCAGCGGTTTTACTGCTCAGGCTTACGGCAGGCGAAATCTTGAGGAATCAATGATGACGCTTTACAGAGCACTATTTCTTGGATTTTCTGCAGGGTTGATGCTGATCCTGCTACAAATGCCCATTGACTGGCTGGCGTTTTCCCTGATCCATGGCAGCAAAGAAGTGGAAACCCTTGCCAGGCAATACTTTTACATCCGCATCTATGCTGCACCCCCCACCCTCTGCCTGTATGCGTTTACCGGTTGGTATATCGGCATGCAGAATGCCCGTATCCCGATGACGGTGTCGATTTCAGTAAACATCCTTAACATTCTTTTCAGCCTCTGTTTCATTTTTCTACTTGGAATGAAGACCCGTGGAATAGCATTGGCTAATGTGTTTTCGCAGTATGCCGGTATCTTCCTGGCCACAGCTTTTTTTCTGATCTATTATCGTAAACTACTGAAATACAAACCAATACTAAAGCTGGGAACCAGGAATTTCTGGAAATTCCTTTCGGTTAATAAAGATATCTTCATCCGCACCCTCTGCCTGATCTTTGTGGGATCATTTTTCACCGCCAAATCGGCCAGCAGCGGTGACGCCATACTGGCTGTCAACTCACTTCTATTCCAACTGTTTTATTTCTTTTCCTATTTTATTGATGGCTTTGCCTATGCAGCCGAAGCGCTGGTAGGAAAATACAAAGGTGCCGGGAACAGTTTCCAGTTAGTCAGGGTGATCCGCCGTTTGTTTTTCTGGGGGATGATCATCAGCCTGGTTTTCACCATAATATACTCATTGGCAGGACATTGGGTGCTTTCCCTGTTGACAAACAATCTTATTGTTCTGACGGATGCCGGTCCCTACCTGTTCTGGCTGGGGCTAGTGCCACTGATAACCTTTTCTGCCTTTCTATGGGACGGGATCTATGTTGGAGCCACTGCTTCCAGGGCCATGCGGAATTCGATGATCGTGGCTGCCTTTCTGGTCTTCCTGCCTGCCTGGTACCTGTTTAAAGGGATCCTGGGCAATCACGGGTTATGGCTGGCGATGATGCTGTTTATGGGTACGCGCGGGGTTTTGCTGACGTGGTTCTCGAAGAGGGCGGTGTTGCAGTAGGCAGTCGGCAGTGGGCAGTCGGCAAAATTTTGTAAGAAACGATATATCGTGTCCTAATGTTCTAATCCTTTAAACAGCGGACTGAATGACCAAATAAAGGAGTCGCCTGGTGTCGTGTAATTTGTGAAGAAGAATAGTGGAACCGCCAGTATAATCTTGTGCTAATGTCTGGTGAAATGTTCGAGGACCAAAAAATGCATAACACATTTAAACTCAAAAATGTGTCGTATGAATAACGCATACCAGCGCCAAGGGCCGTAAAACCGCTTTCATTGGTTGCGCCGGTATTTGGTGATTCCCAATGGCTTGTTCCGGTTTCTTTCATTTTCCCTCCTGCAAAGAAACCAGATTCTCCCCAGATATTGCAGTTGACTGAGACATCGATACTGGTCGCCAGGGTACACCATTCTGCATCAGTCGGAACGTGCCAGCCCGGGGAACAAATACCCTGGACTCCGGGTGTTGAAGAATATCCCATCATTTCATTCCATTGGTACAATCCGCCATAAATCAAACAATTTGCTGGATCGTTGTTATAACAGTATTTTTCAATAGTGGCTCCGGATGATTGATCCTGACTTCCGGGGATCATCGAGCCTATGTTCAGATTCTCCTTCATCCAGCATTGGGTTCCGATCTGAACCGTATTGTAGGTCTGACCACCGTAGACAAAAAACGGAAGGCCAGGACAGGGTGTATTCATTACAGGATGGAACCAAATGATGACTGTATCAATTGAAGTGGCACATGCCGTATTAACATTCCAGGTTAAAATATATCCAGTGCCTGAAATTCCGCTGAACACGGAGGCAGGATCATTGGGCTGGGAAATATTCCCGCCTGATCCCGAAAGGATGGTCCATGACCCTGTTCCAACCAGTGGAGTATTTCCTGCCAAGGAAGTAGTCATTCCTTCAACCGACTGATCCGGACCTGCATCAGACTGGGATGGAGATTGGTTGCAGGAGTCCTTAAGACATCTAACAGAATACCAGACCTCTGACATGCTTGCACCTGTTCCCCCACTTACACTGGTGCTATTATAACCCATACCAAGAAGGAAGGTCATATCGGAGCCGAATAATGTTGAGCTCCAGAAACCAGTCGTTTGCTGGAATCCACTCCAATGTGAACCCCCAGACCATCCATGACCGGTGCCAAGAGCAGTAAAACCACTGGCATTAGAGGCCCCTGTGTTTGGAGAGGACCAATGATTATATCCCGCTTCCTTCATTTTGCCTCCGGCGATTGAACTCATACTTGACAGATTACAATTTGCGGCAGGATCAAGCGTACCTAATAGTGTACAAAAATCATCTTTTGATGGCACATGCCATCCTGTCGGGCATATGCCTTTGGGAAAGGAAGTCGTAGAGTTTCCCATCATTTCATTCCATGGGTACAATCCGCCATAAATCAAACAATTGGCGGAATTGTCGTTATAACAGTATTTCTCGATATTTACGGAATTCGGTGCCTGGTTGCTTTGAATCATGGACCCTATATTCAGGTTTTCTTTCATCCAGCATTGGGTTCCGATCTGAACGGTATTATAGGTCTGGCCCCCATATACGATGGAAGGCAGACCGGGGCATGGAATGTTCATCCCTGAATTAAAGGTGATCACCACTTGGGAGAATGAGCTTGCACAAAAAGTACTGATCGTCCATTTCAGCGTATAGATAGTCCCCTCAATCCCGGTAAAGACCGTTGCCGGATTGCCCGGTTGGCTGATACTGCCTCCGTTTCCTGAAACAATGCTCCATAAACCGGTACCATTGGCTGGAGTATTCCCCTGTAAAACCGTTGTATTCCCGGTAATAGTCTGATTGGGACCGGCTATGGCTGTGGTTGGTTGATTGTTGCATATAAATGTAATATTAACCATCGAATACGAGCTTCCTGCGCAATCGTTCGTAACTGTCCAGCGAAGGGTATAGGTTATGCCATATGATCCTGTAAATGTTGAATTTGGGCTGTTCACACTTGAAAAACTCCCCCCGCTTCCTGTTACAATTGTCCAGATACCTGTCTCACCAATGGCAGGGGTATTGGCAGATAAGGCAGTGGTGTTTACATTGGTTAAGATTTGGTCAGGGCCGGCATTGGTAACAGGAGTTTCGCAGATGAAAGAAATCTGTACATCGCAGAAGGAACTGCTGCCGCATAAGTTGATAATAGTCCATCTTAATGTATAGACAACACCATATGACCCTGTAAATGAAGATGTTGGATTATTGTCATTTTCAAAACTTCCACCAATTCCATTTACGATTGTCCATAAGCCGGTTTCACCCGTGGATGGAGAATTACCTGACAGGTTAGTAGTGGTCTGACCGGTAAGCGTTTGATTCGTTCCGGCATTTGATAGGGTCAACAACGAACAATTATTAATACAACGGACCGAATAGCCGCTTGTTTTTGTCCCCGGATACCTTCCGATGCCGTCATTTCCATGATCCAGCGTACGATAAAAGGCCGAGGTATAATACTCGGTTGATGACCAGAAGTAGGTATCATAAGTAAAAAGCTGAAAATAACCGTCAACATCCCGGTAACCGCTTCCGAGAGCTGTAAAACCACTCTCATTATTCGCAACATTGGGTGATATCCAATGGGTTGTTCCCGCTTCCTTCATTCTACCTCCGGCGGTTGTAACAATAAAAGTTTCATCACAAGCATAGGTAGGGCTCAGGCTTGGATCGAGGTAAATAGTCAGCGTGCACCATTCAGCATCGGTGGGTATATGCCAGCCGGAAGGACAAATGCCCTGTCCGCCAGGTGCTGATGAATATTGCATCATTTCACCCCATTGATACAGGCCGCCATAAACGGAACAATTGGAAAGCATATTATTAAAACAATACTTTTCAATGGTCGTACCACTAGACTGGTTTTGGGTTCCCGGGATCATGGTGCCGATATTCAGGTTCTCCTTCATCCAGCATTGTGTTCCGATTTGCCGGGTATTATATGTTTGACCACCATAAGTAACTGTTGGTAAACCGTTGCAAGGTATATTCATACCCGGATCGAAAAAGATCTTTACCAGGGAGACAGAGTTGGCACAACTTGTTGATATTGTCCAGGCCAGAGTGTACATCAAACCCAAAGTACCTGTAAAAACTGAATTCGAATCTGTCGGCTGCGCAATATTTCCGCCGGTTCCCGACACTATTGTCCAAAGCCCCGTTCCGCTTGAAGGTGAATTCCCCTGTAAAACAGTGCTGGTCCCGGCTAAGGTTTGGTCAGTGCCTGCATTAGATGTGGTTGGGATAATTGTGCAGTTAAAGGTTATATTCACATCATCCGAACTGGTTATTCCGCAAACACTGCTTATTGTCCACCTGAGAGTATAGATAACACCATAAACACCTGTAAATGTAGATGTCGGACTACCAATTTCATTAATAACACCACCGTCTCCGTCAATAATGCTCCATGCTCCTGATTCTTCGTTACCCACAGGGTTTCCGGCTAAATAAGCAGTATCTATATTGTTGATAATCTGATCAAAACCTGCATTTGAAGTTGTAGGAATAATAGTGCAATTAAAAATAATGTTAACATCATCGTGATACGAACACCCTGTGCTGGTATTAATAGTCCATCTTAGTGTATAAGTAACACCATAAACACCTGTAAATAATGATATTGGACTATTGATATTACTAAAACCACCTCCTGCTCCAGTAATAATACTCCATAATCCTGTTTCCCCATTAACCGGAGAATTACCGGCTAAAGTAGTGGTAGTCTCGTTGTTTAAGGTTTGGTCAGGTCCAGCATCCGATTGTCCTTGGTTAAAACATGAATTAATGCAACGAACTGAGTAAGGGCTTGTCTTATAATAATCATTTCGGCTGATCATAGTTGAATTGTTCCATATTTGCTGGTATATCGCATAACCTGAATAAGTTGTTGTTGAAGACCAGAAGTTTGTTCTGATTTTAATATTCATAAAGATATAACCTGTACCTGTATAACCTGCCCCAAGCGCTGTGAAACCACTTGTATTGGACGCATTATTGGGTGATGACCAGTGGTTTGTCCCTGTTTCCTTCATCTTACCACCGGCAAGATTACTATATGTAGCCATTATATTACAATTTGCGGTTGGATCGAGGTAAGTAGTTAAGGTGCACCATTCCGCATCTGTAGGTATATGCCAGTTTGCCGGGCAAATTCCCTGAGCACCGGAAGTAGTGGAATATTGCATCATTTCATTCCATTGGTACAGACCTCCATAAATAGTACAATTTGCCGGGTCATTATTATAGCAGTATTTTTCAATAACAGAATTATTTGATTGACTTTGTGTTAATTGTATAGGTGATCCAATGTTCAAATTTTCTTTCATCCAGCACTGATTGCCTATTTGCACAGTATTGTACGTTTGGCCATCATAAACAAAAGAGGGTATATCAGAGCAAGGATTATTCATTACAGGGTTAAATGTAATAACCACGCTATCAAACGAATTTGAACAAATCGTGGATATTGTCCATTTTAAGGTATATGTTCCAGGGAGTCCTGTAAAACCAGAATTAGGGTTTCCAGGCTGGTTTAAAACACCATTTATTCCCGAAACTATACTCCAAAACCCCGTACCAATCGACGGAAAATTACCCTGCAAACTGGTAATTGTTCCGGTTATGGTTTGATCGGGTCCAGCTTCTGCCATTGATGGCAGGATATCACAACCAAAAACGATGGAGATCGTTGAAGACGAACTAATGCCACAGTTGTTAACTATGGTCCAACGAAGAAGATAGGAGTTCCCGTATAAACCAATGAAGTTCGAAGTCGGACTGTTTACGTCTGTAAAGTTTCCACCTGAGCCACTCTCGATCATCCAGGTTCCGGTCTCACCATTAGAAACCAGGTTGGCAGCTAAGGTTGTTGTATTGACATTTATCAGCGCCTGGTCCGGGCCGGCGTTTGCGGTAGTGATTACCGGGCAGGTAAAGAATATGGTAACATTGTCCGATGAACTGTTGCTACAGGTATTTGTGACGGTCCATTTCAGGGAATAACTCACTCCTAAAGTACCCGTAAACGTGGAGTTCGAAATGTGGCTGTTTGAAAAGCTGCCCCCGTTACCACTCATAATCGTCCAGGTACCGTTTTCACCGGTATCCGGCATACTGCCTGCCAGAATTGTAGTCGTTAGGTTATAAAGGGTCTGGTCAGGACCGGCTTCAACAACAGGTACCGGACAGGTAAAGTTGATATGAACCTCGCTGGTGGTATTGGTCCCGCAGGAGTTGGATACAGTCCAGCGCAATGTGTAATTGGTCAGGTAATTGCCTGAGAATGTTGTGGCTGGGCTATTTACATCGGCGAATATCCCTCCGTTACCGGTAACAATACTCCAGGTGCCGGTACTGTATGCCGGCTGGGTGGCAGCCAGGGTGGCTGTGTTCCCGGCTATGGTCTGGTCGGGGCCGGCAACTGCATCGGAAGGGGGATTGCAGAATGTAATGACTACCGTATCAGTAAAACTGGCACAGACGCTGCTGATGGTCCAGGCCAGCTTGTAATCTATCCCGGCAGTACCTGTAAACCCTGAAACCGGGTTTACAGGTTGTGCGATGACACCTCCAGTACCGGATACCAGGCTCCAGATTCCCGTGCCATAGATCGGGATATTCCCTGCCAGGGTGACCGAAGTGCCCGGCACCAGCTGATCGGGCCCTGCCTTAGCTTTGGTGGGCCAGGGAGTGCAGGTGGATGGTACATTTGACCCGTCCACATCACCGTTGCACAGCACTTTTATATTGGCGGTCACTGTATTTGAATTAAAAACATTTATTGTATTTTCTTCCCGTAACCAGTCTCCCCCTGGAAAACTTGTGATAAGGCTTACAAACCGCCTCATATCATTAAGAGCATCCACCGAATTAATAAAACCGCTACCGTTTACATCGGCTGCCACAAGGTAAAGTCCTGTCAAAGGAGTCATTTGTACAAAATGCTTCATGATCTTTAAGGCATCCACTGCATTGACACCCCCCCAGGGTTTGTTTATATTCATGTCTATCGAATAGGATCCGTCGGCAAGACTTGAAAAGGAGTACTGGCCGGAGGCGTTTGTCGTGGTCTGGCTATTCAGAACTCCGTTCTTTTTAAGAAGCAGTTCAATGTTTACCATGGGAGTGTTCCCCAGGTTCAGATAAGACACAGTACCTTCAATTCTACCGCAATTTCCCCCTACTGTGGTGGCTCCGTTATCGAAATTTGTCGAGATATCTATACCCTGAACAGTAGTAAAAGAACAGGCCCCGGGTGTCTGAAGATCCCAGGTTAAATTACTTGTACCCAAAATACCGGTGAAAACTACTTCAACAAGGGTTCCGGTACCCACATCTGTCGGGACAAGGGAATACCAGGAAATATAAATCTTATGGTTAGATGAATTCATGACAAGTGGACTGTTCGTCAGGCCTGCGTTCACGTTTTGAAAACTGGAATAAGTCAAGTTATTGCCGAATGAAAAAACAAGCGAAATGGAACCCAGGTTATTAAGATTGGTCACTTGGATAGGAACCACCACTGTCCCCGGACAAGTGGTAAAAGTGGGTAGAGTGGCCTGAGTTTGACCGTAAGTCATTCTGATTATTGATGTTACGAATAACATAATAAATAAAAGCTTCTTCATGGGATGCCGATTTAATTATACAGTTTTTATTTGTACAAACAAATCTAAATATTTTTCGGAAACCGGCAAAATGAATTTATTAGGTTAAGGTTATGAGGGTTATGTATGGCGACAAAGGACAAGGGTTGATCGTCTGAAGACATAAATAAGACCATTTCTAACGAAAAAACCCTGACAGGGCTTCAAGCTCTGTCAGGGTTAAAATGCTTAATCCAAGGAAATCGCTATTTCGAAAAATCCATAGAGGCCAGTCGCTTGTACGAATTATACCTCCACTTGGCGTTTTCTTCAGCAGCAGCAAAAAGTTCAGCTGCTACTTCCGGGAAAGTCTTTTGCAAGGAAGAATACCTTACTTCACCGGCGAGGAATTCCTGGAATTGTTCCCATTTCGGTTCCTTGGAGTCGAGGGTGAAAGGATTCTGACCTTGTTTTTCCAGTAAAGGATTATAGCGGTAGAGGTGCCAGTACCCTGCTTCCACACCCTGGCTGGCCTCTTCCTGCGATTTGCCCATCCCGGCACGGATACCATGGTTGATGCAGGGTGAATAGGCGATGATCAGCGACGGACCCGGATAGGCCTCTGCCTCTTTAACGGCTTTGAAGAACTGGGCCTGACTGGCTCCCATCGCTACCTGGGCTACATATACATATCCATATGACATGGCCATCATTCCAAGGTCTTTTTTTCTGACCCTCTTACCCGATGCGGCAAATTTTGCTACAGCACCGATAGGAGTAGACTTGGAAGACTGTCCCCCGGTGTTTGAATATACCTCAGTATCAAGGACTAAGAGATTTATGTCTTTTCCGGATGCAATCACATGATCGAGTCCGCCGTAACCGATATCGTAAGCCCAGCCGTCACCACCGAACACCCATACAGATTTCTTCATGAGATATTGTTCAAGTGCCAGGATTTCTGCGGCTAAGGGATGCTTCTCCTTTTTCAATGCAGCGACAACTTTTTCGGTAGCTATCCTTGAAGGTTCTCCCAGGTGCCTGTTGTCTATCCATTCCCGGAAGGCAGCTTTTGTCTCATCAGCGATCCCTTCTGCCATGGCAGCCTGCATCCTCAGGTAGATACGGTCCCGGAGCTTGTCAACAGCGGTAACCATACCGAAACCGTATTCTGCATTGTCTTCGAACAGAGAGTTGGCCCAGGCGGGTCCTTTTCCTTTGGCATTGGCCGAATACGGGGTTGAAGGAGCAGATCCTCCGTAAATGGAAGAACATCCTGTGGCATTGGCTACCATCATCCTGTCGCCAAACAACTGGGTAACGAGCTTCAGATAGGGTGTTTCGCCGCAACCGGCACAGGCTCCTGAAAATTCAAACAAAGGCTGGGCAAACTGGCTGTTTTTCAGCGAGGTATCTCTACCTACCAGGTAATCCTTGTAAGTGACATGGCTGACAATATGATCCCAGCGGCCGACTTCGTCCATCTGTGTTCCCAATGGTTTCATTTCCAGCGATTTAACCTTACTTGGGCAATTATCGGCACAATTTCCGCAACCGGCACAATCCAGAACACTTACCTGGATCTTAAACTGGAATCCGGCCAGTTGCCTTCCATTGGCTTTCACCGTCCGGGTGCCTTCCGGCAGGTTTTTCATTTCTTCCTCACTAAAAAGGAATGGTCTGATGGCTGCGTGAGGACAAACATAGGCGCATTGGTTACACTGGATACAGTTATCCGGTATCCATTCAGGAACATTCACGGCAATACCCCGTTTTTCATAAGCGGTAGTCCCTGAAGGGAAGGTTCCGTCTTCTCTTCCGCTGAATGCACTGACAGGCAGGTCATCACCCCTCATTGCATTGATAGGCATCACTACCTCCCTGATAAATTCCGGAATGGTATCATCACCAACGGTTTTCTGCAATACCAGTTTGGCCCATTCTTTAGGAACTTCAATCTTTTCCACCTCAGCCCCCTTGTCGATACCGGCAATGTTCATATTTACAACCTCTTCTCCCTTATTGCCGTATGTTTTGATAACGGCTTTCTTCATCGATTTGGCCGCCACATCAAAGGGGATCACATTGGCTACTTTAAAGAAAGCAGCCTGCATGATGGAGTTCGTCCTGTTTCCCAGGCCGATCTCTTCAGCAATTTTTGTGGCATTGATAATATAGAATTGAATATCGTTTTCGGCCAGGTATTTTTTCATGGCATCCGGCAGTCTGTCCTTTGTTTCTTCGGCCGACCAGATACTGTTGAACAGAAACACTCCTCCTTTTTTCAATCCTTTGAGCATATCGTATTTCTCGAGGTAAGAAGGTACATGGCAGGCAACAAAGTCAGGATTGTTAACGAGATAAGGCGACCGTATGGGTCTGTCCCCAAAACGCAGGTGAGAAGAGGTTACCCCTCCTGATTTCTTTGAGTCATAGGCAAAATAAGCCTGGGCATATTTATCGGTCGTATCACCGATGATCTTGATAGAGTTTTTATTGGCGCCCACGGTACCATCGGCACCAATGCCATAGAATTTGGCTTCGAATGTCCCCGGAGGACAAATGCTGACTTCGGGCAGGACAGGCAGTGACAAGAAGGTAACATCATCCACTATCCCTACGGTAAAGTTGTTTTTCGGTTTGTTTGCCACCAGGTTGTTGTATACAGAGATCATCATGGTCGGCGTGGTGTCCTTTGAGCTGAGTCCGTAACGGCCGCCTATGATCAGGGGTGCCTTTTCCCTTCCGTAGTAAAGTTCCTTAATATCCAGGTAAAGAGGTTCCCCGTTGGCACCGGGTTCTTTGGTCCTGTCGAGCACACAGACCCGTTTTACGGTTTTGGGAACCACATTGAAGAAATATTTGGAAGAGAAGGGCCTGTAAAGATGACAGGTAACCAGTCCGAGTTTCTGTCCTTTTGATCCAAGATAATCAATCACCTCTTTAATTGTTTCGGTAACAGATCCCATGGCTACGATAATGTTCTCGGCATCTGCAGGACCATAATAGGTAAAAGGATGGTATTCTCTTCCGGTCAGTTTGTTGATCTCCTGCATATAGTTTTCGACAATATCAGGAACGTCGAAATAGAATTGATTGGCAGCTTCCCTTGACTGGAAATAGATATCAGGGTTCTGGGCGGTACCGCGGGTAACCGGGTGTTCGGGGTTGAGTGCCCTGTCGCGGTATTCCTTTAGCGCTTGATAATCAATAAGTTTACTCATTTGTTCGACAGATAGTGATTCCACTTTCTGGATTTCGTGGGAGGTTCTGAAACCGTCGAAGAAATGCAGGAAAGGCACCCTTGACTTAATAGAGGCAAGGTGGGCAACGCCGGCAAGGTCCATGATCTCCTGTACGCTGCCGGTGGCAAGCAAAGCAAAGCCGGTCATACGGGTGCTCATCACATCGCTATGGTCGCCAAAGATAGACAGTGCCTGGGCAGCAATGCTGCGCGCGCTGACGTGGAACACGCCGGGGAGCAATTCACCGGCGATCTTGTACATATTGGGGATCATTAACAACAACCCCTGGGAGGCTGTGTAAGTGGTGGTCAGCGCACCGGCCTGGAGAGATCCGTGAACCGCCCCGGCAGCGCCGGCTTCGGATTGCATCTCTTCAACTTTAACAATCTCACCAAAAATGTTCTTTAGTCCGTGGGCCGCCCATTCGTCAATATACTCGGCCATGGTTGATGAAGGAGTAATAGGATAGATACAGGCAACTTCGCTGAACATGTAAGCAATGTGGGAAGCAGCATAGTTTCCGTCACAAGTAATGAAATGTTTATTTGTACTCATGGTATGAGGTTTTATGTGTCAAATCAAGGTAATCAGTCGATTACTCAAAAAACGGGTGCAAAGTTAGCGATAATCCCGGTGAAATTAAATACGTGACCTTAATTATAAAGCGTCTAAATACCCGAAGGCCGCAACCATAAGCAGGTCTGATTTGTTACATTTGCTGACGTTATGTTTTCTATTATCAACAATTTATCAAACAACACAAAAACAATTTCCCATGGTTGATTTAAGCACAAAATACCTGGGTTTGGATCTCAAGAACCCAATTATTGTCGGCGCCAGTAACCTGGTACTGGATCTGAACACTGTAAAGAAAATTGAAGCTGCAGGAGCCGCTGCCATTGTTTACAAATCATTGTTCGAAGAACAGATCCAGATGGAATCGCTTCAGATGCATGAAAATCTTCATGAATATGATGAGCGGAATGCCGAAATGATCAGCCTTTTCCCCTTGCTCGAACATGCAGGACCTAAGGAACACCTGACCAACCTCAGGATGATGAAAGAAAATACCGGGATCCCCGTAATTGCCAGTCTCAATGCCATTTACAAAGAAAGTTGGGAAGAATATGCCCAATTGTTGGAAAATACCGGTGTTGATGCCCTGGAACTCAATTTCTTTGCCGTTCCTGAAAGCCTCGAAAAGGAAGGATTATCAATTGAACAACAACAACTTATGATACTTGAAACCGTTAAAAAAGCGGTAAAAATACCGGTCAGCGTGAAATTAAGTTCTTTCTATTCCAATGTGCTGAATGTTGTTGCAAAAATGGATGGAACCGGAGCTGATGGTTTTGTGCTGTTCAACCGTTTATTCCAACCCGATATCGACCTGAAATCGGAAACCCATTTTTCTCCTTTTCATCTCAGTAATGAAGAAGAAGATAATAAGCTGCCACTTCGTTATACAGGATTGCTTTACGATCAGATTAAAGCCGAAATCTGCTGTAATACAGGTATTTACACAGGACAACATGCCCTTAAAGCGATACTTGCCGGTGCAGACACTGTCCAGGTGGTCAGCGCTATATATAAATATGGTATTTCACACCTCTCAAATATCATTGCTGAAATGGAAAAATGGATGGAGAGTAAAAATTATCATTCCCTGGCTGATTTCCGTGGCAAGCTTTCAAAAAAGACTGTCAATGATCCACTAGTTTACAAGAGAGCACAATATGTCGACATCCTGTTGAAATCAGAGTCAATCTTTAATAAATATCCATTACACTAGCATCTATCCGGACCAGGTCCATTGATAAAAAGTTCCCAATCATTGCTCTTCCCTTCCACCTTAGAGGATAAGCTGGGTTTCACCGTTATCCGCGAACAGCTTAAGATGACCTGTCAC
>JAPLDE010000019.1:59273-70872 GCA_026391855.1 Bacteroidota bacterium
CTTTTCTGCCGATTACGCTGTCCTTTTACTGGCACTTGCTGAAACTGAAGAGTTCAGGCAGATCATGATCTCGGAAAGCCAGTATCCTTCACTTCAACTTGCTGATATTGAGGAAGAAATGAAAATTCTCCGCATGGAGGGTTCATTTCTTGAAACTGATATCCTGGTAAAACTGAGGGATTCAATGGTCAATGCCAGTGATTTCCTTCAGTTTTTCAGGAAAAGGGAAGGAGAAAAATATCCTGAATTGACCCGGAAAGCCGCTACCATTGAGCTGGACCGTAACGCGGTGAAACAACTTGATTTATGGATAGATGAAAAGGGAAGGATCCGTGATAATGCCTCTCCTGAACTGGCGCTGGTGCGATCCACCCTGCAGCAGAAAAAATCGGAGGTCGACAAAAAGCTGGATAAGGTTTTCAGACAAGCAAAAAAAGAAGGTTGGACAGAAGAAGGACTCGAACCCACCTTTCGGAGCGGGCGCATGGTGATCCCGCTTACTGCTACACACAAGCGGAAGGTGAAAGGTTTCATTCACGATGAATCTTCCACCGGGCACACTGTCTTTCTCGAACCGGAAGAAGTATTTGAAGTCAACAACCAGATCAGGGAACTGGAATTTGAGGAAAGAAGGGAGATCATTAAAATCCTGGTTGCCATTGCCAATTACCTCAGGCCTATGCTCCCTCTCATCGAAGAAGCCTTCCGCTTCCTGGCTTACCTCGATTTTCTGTCTTCAAAGGCATCTTTTGCGATACAGACGGAAAGCTACCTGCCCCGTCTGACACGGGAAAAGGGAATAGAATGGATACATGCCCGTCACCCTTTGCTTTTCCTATCTCACAAAGCCCAGCATAAACCCGTAGTCCCGCTCAGTATCGAATTAAGTGAAGTTAACCGCATCGTGGTCATCTCCGGGCCCAATGCAGGCGGAAAGTCGGTTTGCCTGAAAACGGTCGGTCTGCTGCAATACATGATCCAATGCGGTTTGCTGATCCCTGCAAAGGATGGTTCCCGGTCGGGTATTTTCGACAGGCTGTTTATCGATATCGGGGATGAACAATCCCTGGAAAACGATCTGAGCACCTACAGTTCTCACCTTCTTTATATGAAGTATTTTATGGAGAATGCCGATTCATCAACATTATTTCTAATCGATGAGTTTGGTTCCGGGACTGAACCCCAGGTTGGCGGTGCAATGGCCGAGACTATTCTTGAGGAACTGAACAACAGCAAGGCTTTCGGGGTAGTGACCACTCATTATACCAACCTGAAGCTGATGGCCGGTAAATACCCCGGTTTGATAAACGGGGCTATGACTTTCGACCGTGAAAAGATGGAACCGCTTTTTAAGCTTGAAACCGGAAAACCCGGAAGTTCCTTTGCCTTTGAGATAGCCAGGAAGATAGGCCTGAACGAAGCCATCCTTAGTAAAGCAGCCGGTCTCTCGGGCAGGGCCCAGTTCGATTTCGATGACCAGCTACGGGAACTGGAGAAGGAAAGAAAAGAAATCGGGGAAAAAAACGTAAAGTTCAGGATGGCTGATAATTTCATGGCTGAAATAGTTGAAAAGTATGAACGAATGATACGGGACCTGGACAATACCAGGAAGTATATTCTGGATACTGCCAGGGAAGAAAGCCGGAAAATTTTATCCGATACCAACAAAATCCTCGAAAGCACCATTCGCCAGATCAGGGAAAGCCAGGCCGATAAGGAAAAAACCAGGCAATTGCGACAGGAACTGGATGCAGAAAAGCAACGGATCGAAAAAGAGGCAGAAGTCCTCGCTTCCGCCCAGGCTCCGATCGAAGAAATTGTAGCCGAACGGAGGTTTAAACGCCCTCCGAAAGAGGCTCAGGCCGAAAAGCACTCAGTATCAGGTCTTTCCAATATTCCTGAAGAAGTCAGAAAAGAAGCAGAAGAAAAGCTCCGCACACCGCCGCCACCCCCGCCACCCCCGAAGGAACTTCCCGGTGAACCCATTGCCCTGGGTGATTGGGTTAAGATGACCGGTCAGTCAACGCTGGGCAGGGTTGAGGAAATACGGGGAAAAGAGGCAACTGTTGGCTTTGGCTCGGTAAGGCTGAAATGCAGGAAAGAAATGCTGGTTAAGGTGTCACAACAGGAGGCAGAGAAATTCCAGCGCACCTCAACCCCCGGCAAATACGGGAACATCCTGAAAGACATAAATGAACGGGTAGCCAAATTTCAGCCCAAAATTGACCTCAGGGGAAAAAGAGCTGAAGAAGCTTTAACCGAACTGCAGCAATTCATCGATGAAGCCATCTTATTGGAAGTCTTTGAGTTAAGGATACTTCACGGCAAAGGGGACGGGATACTGAGAGAACTGGTAAGGAATTACCTCCAATCGGTCCCGGAAGTTAAATCATACAAAGATGAGATCCTGGAACTGGGCGGCCATGGAATTACCGTTGTGTATTTCAGGTAGGGAGTGAAACATAGAAGGTACAGCCTTTGCCATCTTCACTCTCAACCCAAATTTTCCCTTTGTGTATCTCAACGAATTCTTTACACAGGATCAGACCCAGGCCTGTTCCCTTTTCCTGCATAGTCCCTTCACGGCGAAATTTATCACCAACACTGAACAGTTTATCCAGGTCCTGGGAAGAGATACCCACTCCTTCATCCTTCACTGAGATGATCAGTTGCTGGTTTACTTTACTTACTTTAACAACTACGGTTTGTCCAGGGTTTGAAAACTTTATCCCATTGGAGATCAGGTTCCTAATGATGACCTGGACCATATTCCTGTCAACATTGGCAGTGATCTGGGGAGGTATTTCCGAACGAATGGTAATATTCTTTGCAACTGCCTGTTCATTTAACATATTCATACTTTCTTTCATCATGAGGCTGATATAAGTATTCTCGGGCTGGAATTCCATATGCCCTACCTGTATCCTGGCCCAATCCAACAGGTTCTGCAGCAGTTTCTGAAGACCGTCCCCCACGTCCTTTATATTGTGAATGAACCTTTTTCTGTCCTCATCGGTGAAATTATCGTACTCATCGGATAAAAGTTCCGAAAAACCCATTATGGCGTGAAGCGGGTTCTTCAGGTCATGTCCGATGATGGAAAAGAACTTGTTCCTGGTTGCATTGGCTTCCTCCAGTTCTGCATTCTTTTCCAGCAATTTTTGTTCGTCTTCCTTCTTAGCGGTAATATCGGTAATAAAACCTTCCAGGGAAAGGACCTCTCCATCGGGTCCGTAAATACCGCGTCCTCTCTCCCAAACCCATTTCATCTTTCCGTCGGCAGTGGTGATCTTGTATTCATCTTCAAAAACCTCATGCATGGGCAGTATTCGTTGCCATTTCTCCCATAGATAATCCCGGCTGGCCGGGTCAACAATATCGTTAAAGGTAAGTTTGCGGTTATGGATAAAATCTTCGGGAAGATAGCCGGTCAGCTCAAGGGTACCCTCACTGGCAAATTCCATGGTCCAGTCCCTGTCGTTCCGGCAACGGTATACCATACCCGGAAGATTGCTCAATAAAGTGGCAACATACCGTTGCTGTTCCTTGAGTTCAAATTCAAGGACTTTCCTTTTGGTGATATTCCGGATCACACCCTGGTAGAGAGAGACATGTTTTTTGGCATCAAACACCGGTGTGACAAGGAATTCAGCCCAGATATCCTTCCCTGACGGATGGCTGAAAAGAAGTTCAACAACCTGGTTGTCTGTCTCCGGATTATGCTGAAAGGAAGCCAGCATTTTTTCAAGCTCCTGCTTTGCCCTTTCCCTGTCGTCTGGCTTAACAAATGCCAGCAGGCTGTTATTCAGCACCTTATGAGGCTCAATACCTATTAATTTGACAACCGATGGTGAAATATAAGTTACCTTCAGGTCCGGGTCTAATTGGCAAAGGACATCTGCCATATTTTCAGCCAGGAAACGGTAACGCTCCTCACTCAACTTCAGTTTCTCAGAAGCAGTAACGCTCTCCGACACATCCCTAACGGCTGCCACCCGCCCCGTCCGACCCAGGTATTCCATGGGTTTTGAAAGCACCTCAGCATAAAAACGGCTTCCATCCGATCGTACTAATTCAATCGTATATATTTCAGTTTTAGGTGATTCAATGACACGCTGAACCCTGGTAAAATATTCTTCCGGCATAAATTTATAAACCTGCTGCCCCACAATATCTGCCCTGGGAATGCCCAGCATTTCTACCACTTTTTCATTGCAATCCAGCACTTTACCTTTTTCATGGATAAAAATTCCTTCAAAGGTGGAATTGCTCAACTCATTAAGCCGTTTGATATTTCTTTGTTTGATGTAATAATTACCCAGATAAAAAAGTGAAATAAGCAACAAAAAGATGATCAGTGAAAGGATCTCAATGCGCTGTAACCTGGCCCTGCTTTGCATGTTCTCGCTTTCCTTTTCATAATTCACGGCATCGAGGGCGGCGTCAATTTCAGCCAGGTTACGACTGACCCCGAAAGAATGGATTTTATCATTGATAAGGGCAACAGAGAGGTAAAATGCCCCTTCTGCTTTGCTTTCAAGCAATTCCAACCCAACAGAGCCATGATAGAGTTTTTCTGCTTCTTTTCGGGCCGATTCAAAATCTTTATTATTAATATAATACTCGGTTAAGGCTTTGTAAACTTCTGTAATCGTCTTATTGTCTTTCAATACTGTTGCGATACTGTCTGCCCTTGAAAAACAACGGAACATCATAGGGTCCTCTCCCATTTGCTGATAGCATTTCCCCATGCTTATATAACAACTGGCCATAAGCAAAACCTTTTCCTGCCTGGTATCAGCCCCTGTATCAGCCTTTAGATAACTAAAAGCTTCTTCAAAGGCGTTAATTGCCCGGGGATACTGTTTCTCGTCCAGGTAAACACAGGCTATATAAGAAATTGAATGCGCAGTTAAGTATTTTTGTTTCCTGAGTCCGGGATCTGTCTTCCTGATTAACAATGCCTTATTATAATAATAATACGCAGAGTCATATTGTTTTTTTTCCTGCCTGATCAACCCAAGATTATTGAGGGTAGTGGCTAGTCCCATTGCATTCCCTTCTTTTTCGAAAACCACCAGTGACCTTTTATAAAAAGAAGAAGCAACTTCATAATTCGAAAGGGCATAGTAAACATTCCCAATATCCATCAATATGAAACCTACGGCACTCTCATTACCTGCTTCAACAAGTATTCTATAAGAAATAAGATAGCTTTCCAGCGCCAGGTCAAACATCTTATGCCGGGCATAATGCCAGCCAAGCAGATAATAACAGGAGGAAACCGAAGAAGATAATTTGGCGTTCTTTACCACAACAAGGCACTTCTTCAGATAATTAATGGCAAACGGAAGATCATTGCCAATCAGTGAATTACTGATATCCACCAGTGTTAAGTCGATAATAGTTTCAGTGGAATGATGATCGACCAGGTAAATTAAGTGATTATAGGTACTGTCTAACTGACGTTGGTTTACTGCATCAGCCTTGTACAAGGACAGGAGCAGGAAAGCTACGAAAAATATCCTGATTAGAACTCCTATATATTTTCTACTGTATATCATTGATTATCAATTCATTATTTGTACATTCTTGGTAGTGAGAAGAAAAAGGAGCTACCTTTTCCTTCCTCGCTGGTCACCCAGATCTTACCTCCGTTTTTATGGATCAGCTCCTTGCAAAGGATCAAACCCAACCCTGTACCTTTTTCACCTGAAGTGCCTGACAGGACGAATTTTTCATCCAGCTTGAACAATTTCTCAATATTTTCTTCAGAAATGCCGGTACCGTTGTCGGTAACCTTTACAACAACATAAGGCTGATCCGCATAGGTAGTGTATTGCATATCAATTTTAACGGCTCCCCCGGGCGATGAAAACTTGACTGCGTTGGAAAGAAGGTTTCTCACCACGGTTTTAATCATGTTTTCATCAAAAAAGGCCATGGAATTATATCGTATTTCAGTAAGCAGTTTTATATTCTTTTCTTCGGCCTGTGCTTTCATCACCAGTATAGTCTCATTGGCGACAATGCTCAGATCATGAAGTTGTGGCCTGTATTCCATTCTTCCGGTCTGTGCACGCGACCATTCAAGAAGGTTTTGTACCAGGCGGTATGTGCTTTCTGATGCTTCCCATATATTCTTAATATATCCTTTACGTTCTTCATCGTTATAGCTGTCAAACTCCTGGTGCAGAAGCTCTGAGAAACCCATGATGGAATGGAAGGGATTTTTCAGATCATGCGCGATAATAGAGAAGAACTTGTCTTTAGTGGCGTTGAGCGACTGGAGCCCCTCGGAGTAAATCTTCAGTTTCTCTTCATCCTCTTTCCGGGAAGTAATATCCATCAGGTACCCCCTTATATTCTTCAGATTTCCCTGGTCATCCCTTACAATAATAATAATATCATTTACCCACCTGAATTCTCCTATGGCGTTTTTCAACCTGTATTCCACCTCAAAAAAATCGATGTTGTTCAGGATATTGCTCTTTAGTTTTTCCTCATATCCTGCCTTGTCTTCAGGATGGATCAGTGATGCATAAGCTATCTTCCCGACCCTGAAATCTTCCTGGCGGTATCCGAACTGAATGAAAATATTGGGTGAAACATATTCCACCGGGAATTCCTCCCGGTTATTTCTGATAACAACGACGATAGGCCCGGAGATAAAGAGGTTTTTTTCGGCACTGACCGACTCTTCAGCCTGGTATCGCAACAAAACGGAGCCTATATGATTCAGAAAAATTTCAGTTAACTCTTTGTTTTTTAATGTGTTATCTTTGTCAAAGCTGAAGTGTATACTACCCAAAGTATTTCCCTGGTTGCAGATCGTTATAACAAGCTGTCGGCGAACGTCAAACAATTCAATAAGCAATTTTTCCTGTTCGGCAGGAATCTTCCAGGATTTGGGAAAATGCACGTCTTCTTTATTATAAGCGGACCTTGCTTTAATTGCAATTCTGGTAAGCTCGTCAATTTCACGGAATTTGTTAATTAAGCTTCCCCCCATTAATCCCCTGGCCTTTTCGATTAAATCATGGTCTCCGGCTATCGCCTTTATCGTGAAATTCTCCTGATCATTGTCGTGTAAATTCAAAAAAACCAGCGAAGCTCCTGATAATGCACGTATATCTTCGGCAATCATCTGAAAATCAATCCTGGCAAAAGGGAAATCCATATACCTCATGGCAGCCGAGCTTAACAGGCGTATCCCTTCTTCTTCATTCTTCCTTTCGGTAATATCCCTTCCGTTGGCAATCAGAACATCCCTGCCAAAGTAAGTTCCTTTATTGATGATCACCTCTTTTGGAAAGGTTTCCCCATTCTTTCGCCTGCCAATCCATTCAAATGCCTGGCGCACCCCCTGAAATGCCATCCGTAAACTTTCCCCGGTCCTCTCCAGGTCATTCTTCCCTGGCTCCCCTAAAAAAGCCGGCGTTTTTCCGACTATTTCCGCCTTTGAATATCCGTACATCTGAACGGCCCCATCATTTACATCCAGAAAGTGTCCATCTTCATCCATGATGTAAACAGCATCTGTCATGCAATTAAACAAACGACGATAATTCAACTCGCTGATCTCCAGTGCTTTTATGGATTCTTTCAATTGAGTAACATCAATAATTGAACCCATAATCTGTTTATGGTTCTCAAGAACAGCATTAACCAGTACCCAACAAACCGATCCGTCCTTTCTGACTAACTGACATTCATAATTTTTAATGAACTTTTTTTCATTGATCTTACTCAGAAAATCAATCCGGTCTTGTTTGTTCAGGTAAAGATCAGCAGCATTTAAACCCATCACCTCTGTTGCAGAATTGTATCCGAAGATATTACTGAAGGCACGGTTACAGGCAATGATCTCCCCGTGTATATCGGTCTGATAGATACCTGCCAGGTTTGCTTCAAAGAGGTTCTTAATCTGCTGCTCACTGATCTCGAGTTCCGCCTCCATAATTTTTTGCTGGGTAATATCCCTGCCGCTCCCCACTGTGCCGATAATGTTGCCGGAATCATCAAAAATGGGAGCCTTCGAGACATCGAGGTATAGAAAATTACCCTTCACATTGCCAAATTCTTCAAATCTTCCCTGCTGCCGGGTTTTTATCACTTGTTTGTCAGTTACAACACAGTCCTTACCAAAAGTATGATAATCGGGTATTTCAGGATGCATTGCACGTACCCGGTCAAAAAAATACTGGTCCGGCTTACCAAAGGGTTCTTCAATATTTTCTGTAAAGAGAAGTTTTTCACAGATGGCTTTGTTAACAAAAAGGAAGTTCCCTTCAAGGTCCTTGGCCCAAACAAGGTCCGGCAGATTATCTGCCATGAGCCTGAGTAAATGGTACAATTTCCGGTATCTTGCTTCGCTCTCCTGCAAGGTATTTTCCGCTCGCCTCAGGTGTTCATTCTGAGCTCTCAGCATTTCAATTTCCTTTTTCAGATCATCCTTTTCCTTGTGAAGAAACAGGATTGTTGTATTGATTTCTTCCACATGCGGTAAATTAATTCTCAAATTTAACTATTTCATCCTTCATTACAAGAAGAATAACTAATTCTCCCCGGGATTAAAAAAATGACTAAATAAGAAGTAATTTTACCACCGATGGTAAAAAGGTTAATATTAACCTGATACAAAAACAACTTCAAATGACCGAAAACTTTACTTCTATCAAATTGATGGTGGTCGATGATGAAGTCGACCTGGAACCTTTGGTCCGGCAGCGTTTTCGCCGGCAGATCAGGAACAATGAGTATGATTTCGTATTTGCTCACAATGGGCTCGAGGCCCTGGCCTCCCTGATCGAATACCCTGATATCAGCATTATCCTGTCCGATCAAAACGGTTATCGTTTCGGCTTACGGAGATATGGACAATATCCGGACAGCCATGAACCGCGGGGCCTTCGATTTTGTAACCAAACCCATAAACTTCGAGGACCTGGAGATCACCATCACCAAAACCATTGACGAAATCAGGGTCATGCAAATGGCCATGAAGGAGCATGACCAGCTTGTGTCGATCCAGTACGACCTGAATATCGCCAGGGACATACAGCAAGCCATCCTTCCCCAGGTTTTTCCTCCTTATCCCGGCCGCAGCGATTTCGATATCTATGCAACCATGATCGCCGCTAAAGAAGTGGGGGGTGATTTCTACGATTTCTTTCTGATCAATAACGATCACCTGGGTTTCGTTATAGGCGATGTCTCCGGTAAAGGAGTGCCTGCCGCCATCTTTATGGCGGTGAGCCGTACCCTCATCCGTGCCACCGGGCTTAAAGGCCTGCCACCCACAGAATGCATTGAATACGTGAACAACCTGCTTTGCAACGAAAGCGTTTCCTGCATGTTCGTCACTGTTTTTTACGGAATCCTCAACATCTCAACCGGAGAACTGGAATATGTTAATGCCGGTCATAACCCCCCTTATATCCTGCATAATTCCGGTGAACTCACCAAGGTTAATATGACGGGAGGAACCATCATGGGATGTTTCGAAGAATTCAAATATGCCTCAGGCCGGGTCAAACTCAATCCGCAGGATATCTTCTTCCTTTTTACCGACGGTGTTACCGAAGCCATGAATCCAAAACTGGAATTATATTCTGAAGTTAGACTGGAAACCACCCTTCGGCAAAAACCCGGACTGCCCCTTAAACCCCTGATCGGCCAGATTTTCGATGAAGTCAACGCATTCGCAGCCGGCGAACCCCAGTCCGACGACATCACCGTCATGGGAATCGCCTGGTACGGCAAGTAAATAATTGATAATTGATAATTGACAATTGATAATAACCCCCATAACCCGCATAACCCCCATAACCCCCATAACCCGCATAACCCCCATAACCCGGCCGTAAAATACCAGAACCCATCCTGGCCTTGCTGCTGATCACTCCGGTTATTTTACTGTATCTGGGTCATTTTCTGTGCTTTCTGTTCCAACCGGGCTTGATTCCCACCGGCTTTCTGCAGTTCGACCAGCCCTTTTATATGGCGGCCGCCCGTGAATATTTCGACCAGGATGGTTTCAGCTTTCTCTATTCCAATCCTGCCGATCCTTCAATTGACTCACCCCGCATATATTTTCAGTTACCCATCCTCCTTCTTGCTGTAATATTGAAACTGACGGGATTGGATCCCGGGCTTGTGCTGACCCTTTTCGGCCTGGTATGTGCCTGGGGTTGTGCCTGGCTGGGGATAAGGTTCTGGAAAGATTTTACCGCTTACGAAAGTTTTTCCGGTCATGTCGGGTTATGGCTGTTCACCTGGGGTGGAGGGCTGCTGGTCCTGGCAGGGTTTGTGTTTTCATTGGTCCATGGAAGTAAAGGTTTCGATTTGTTTCATTTCGATCCTTCCCAGGGTTGGTGGTTCCTGAACTGGGGAAGAAACCTGGTCCTTCCGCTGGAAGCGTTTTACCATCTTCTGTTCCTGGCTATGATCAGGCAGATCTTCGTCAAAAAATACTATTCCGCCCTTTTCTTTGCCGCCATCCTGACTGTTTCCCATCCTTTCACCGGTCTTCAGGCCCTGCTTATTTTCCTGGCCTGGACCAGTCTGGAATCGTTTGTCCTGAAAAACAGGGAGATACCGCCCGCCATCCCGTTGCTTCCTGCCTTATTGCTTACTGCCGACTTATTTTACTACCTGGGTTACCTGAATTCTTTTCCGGAGCACCGGTCAGTTTACGAACAATGGAAGCTGAAATGGGAACTTTCAGTCGGATCGGCCGTTTTTGCTTATTGTTTAGTGGCTCTGCCATTTTTCAGGAGAATACGCTCCATCCAAAAATTTACAACCTTTATTGCTCAGCCTTTTCCCAGGCTGCTCCTTACCTGGTCGGTCATCTCATTGCTGCTGGTATTTCATCAGATGATCATCCCTGCTCATCAACCTCTTCACTTCACCAGGGGATATATCTGGCTGCCCTTCTTTCTCCTGGGATATCCCGTCATCCGGCATTTACTGGATAAAATATTGAATTTCAATGCGTTTAGAAAGATATTCCTGTTAACCATCTTCCTTTTTATCTTTTTTCTTGATAACACAGCCTGGTTTCTGACCAACATTGTTAGCCAGGCCAAAGGAAGCAACCTCGACCTGACGAAAGATAAAACAGAGGTGATTGATTATTTAAACACAAAGGGAGATAAGAACACCCTGGTGATAAGCGATGACGCCAGGCTGGGATATTTCTCCATTGTTTACACCCCGGTCAGGGCTGTTTATTCTCATTGGGGCAACACCCCTTTGGCAGCCGATAAAGTACTGGCCCTTAACGTTTTCCGTATGGAGGGAAAAATTGATCCCGCCTGGCAGGGTCGAAAGCTGGTTTTTGTCCGCTATACCAACCGGCCCGTCACTCAGCAACTCACCGATAAATTAAATGCTGATTTCCAACTGGTTACAAAGAATAGTATCTACGAGGTTTATCAAATCAAACCGTAAGTTCAGACCTCCTGACCTGGTGACAAATTAAAATGTCGTCATTTTAAAAATAAGTCTCAAATCAGAGCCAGGGAAAATGGTTTCGGTGTCATTTAATAGATTGCATATCTTGTCTAAAGCAAGATTATCTCTTGGTGTTGCG
>JAPLDE010000233.1 GCA_026391855.1 Bacteroidota bacterium
CCCTCCTACAAGCTTAAACTGGCCCGCAAGGATATTCGGGAAAGCATAGTTCTGGCTGGTCATTCCGACATCGCCGTCAGCATAACCGGCCACATAAGTATTACCCAAAGCGATGTATTTGGTAAAATCTGCCGATCCCTGGTTGGGTGAGAACTCGTCGATTTCAGGTTTACAGGCAGCCATGGCCACCCCCACCATAATATATAATAAACTCCTGATCTTCATAATTTTATAAATTAACATTATAGGCTATAAGTAAGACCAATGCCCGGAATATAAAAACGGGTCTTGTATTTTCCCCCAAAATTGTCAGGAGAGTATGTCATATCAGTTTCTTTGCCCATCAGGTAAAGGAAAGAGGCATCAATGCTGAGTTTCTTCAGAGGGTAATAAGACAATCCGCACGAAAGAGCGGTAATATCAAGGCTGGGGGTTTCAGGGTTAAAATAATCTTTGTTTACCGGTGAAGGATCATAATAGCCACCCAACCTCACTGTTATGATATCGTTGAGGCGGTACTGACCACCCAGACGGAAGATCAATTTGTTCTTATATTCACGTGGATTGCGGGAATCCTGAAGGGAAGCTGAATTGGTCTGAAAATCAAAGATCAGCGAATCATAAACATCCCAGAAAACATAATTCAGGCTGAATCCGACCATCAGTTTATCGGTAATATCATAAGAAGCACCAATATCGAGATTCGCCGGAAGAGGAAGGGTGGTTGACACCTTATTGTCGGCCGGGAAACTGGTGCTTAAGGATGAAGGCACGGTAAATTTGGCATCTCCGTCATCTACCTTCATTTTTACTTCTGATCGGTAATCGATACCGATACTGAGTTTTTCCAATGGCTGACACATGACACCCACGTTAAATCCCCAACTGGAAGAAGACCCCTTGATATTTACCTGTCCGTCGGACCCATTAGCAGAAGTTATTGGAAGCGCCTTGTTCAGATCAACCGTACCGGTTGCGAAAACAAGACCTGCGCCGATACTGATCATCGGATGTATTTTATAGGTTACGGTAGGTTGAATGAAGATGGCAGCCAGGGAGATATCTTCGATCAGGTAGCGTCCGGCCCATTGATTACCCCATTTCAGTTTGTTACCATATGGAGTGTTCACCGCCAGCCCGCAACCCAGTTTATCATTGATTTTATAAGCTCCGTAAAGGTAAAAAGGCGTACCCAGTGGATTATCAGTTGTTACCTGATAAGTAGAATTGCCTGATTTTTGGAAAGTCGCAAAAGATTTTAAAAAACTGGTTCCGCCTGAAAAGCTCATTTTTTGTTTCATAAAACCAAGTCCGCCGGGATTATAAAACAAACAACTGGCATCCTGCGAAAGTGAAGTTCCAATCAGGCCCATACCAATTTGCTTTTGACCATGAAGAGAAACCTGAAACCCACCCGCAAGTGTGGTCAATGTTCCCATCGCCAGTGTAAGCAAAAGAAAAACAGTAATTTTTCTCATAAGTAACAGTGTTTTGGTTAATAATGGTGCAATTTAAAAAATATATTTCATCTGTTAATAATTTTGATTTTAATGGCCAGATGGA
>JAPLDE010000041.1:0-18154 GCA_026391855.1 Bacteroidota bacterium
ACTTTAATTTTTTCTTTTGCAATAATATTTTCAGCAGGAACATTAATTGAATCCGTAAAAATAATCCCATCTATATAGCGGCTGGCTTGGAAGCGGATAAGGGCCAGAATTTCCTCCCACTTCCTGATCTTCTGATTATTATATTCCAGCCTGCCAATAATGACACCCAGATTTTTATAAACATGCTCTTCATTGGAATCCAACCTGAGAATTTGTTCATAGCAATACAGGGTTGAATCCACGTCCTGCCTGAAGTCATAATATACATTTCCAAGCTGGAACAAGGCATCCTGGTATGCAGGATGAATACGGACTGCTTTTCGCAGATGTTCTAAGGCCTTATTTCTCAATTCATTACGTTTCGCCTCATTTTCAGGTTGATTGGCTGCCCAGGCAAACCATTGCCCGGCTATGTTGTTACTTTTGGCGCTGTTGGCTGAAGTTTCAACATCAGTGGTGTACAAGGTATAATCGTCTTTCCAGACCGGGTTCCGGGAAATCGTTTTTATGGAGAATAACAGCAGAACAACCACCAATATGGATGGAACTGCAGCTCTTAATTTATTGTTTTTTAAACTGTTGAAAAAAGGAGACATTTTTTTCAGCAGAAACCAGGAGAGGAAAAGACAGAAAGCAAGGGATGGTTGGAAAAGGAAACGTTCGGCCAGGAAGGTCCCGATTGGAAAGATGATATTGGACACCAGGAAGATACAGATGAGATAAAACCAGATCGCATAAGATAGAAGATACTTTTTCCGTAATCCTGACAGGGCAACAATCAGCAAGCCTGTGTAAATGACCAGGGACAATAGGGTACGGATATCAGAAAAGTTCACCAGTGGTATATGATAGGGATAATAATCCCAGGTGAGGGGATGCGGGATAAAGAGCAGTTTCAGGTACATGCCGAGCGTCAATAGTATCGTGGCGTATTTCTGGAGTGTTGTTGCCTGGATAAAAGGATTATCAAGAAGTTCAGTCGAGGGTGGCGAAGAAATCCCACCCAATACAGAAGTTCTGATTAAAACAAAGAGAAACCCCGCAATCAGCATAGGAATGAGTGCAAACAGGTTATCCTTTGCATTGAATTTTCTGAAAAAATATACCGTTAGAGGTATCAGTATCAGGAAAAGAAAAGCATTTTCTTTCGACATGACCGCCAGGAAGAAAGAGATAAAGATGAATACCAAAAATCCCGGCTTTTTTGTATCCAGGTATTTTAAATAAAGGATAGCCGTAACCAGTGCTCCCGACAGGGAAAGAATTTCATCCCTACCCTTGATATTGGCAACCACCTCTGTATGAACAGGATGCGCTATAAAAAGGAGAGTAGCCACCAAGGGCAGGGAGAGTGACCACTTTGGCGGGATCTTTTCTTCAATAATCTTAGTCAGTAAATAATATAATAAGCAACAACAGAGAGCATACAATAACACATTAAAGAAATGGTTGGTCTGAGGATTATCGCCAAATAACTGGTATTCAATGGCAAAACTAACCAATGACAGTGGCCGGTACCTGCCTCCGGGTAAAAATATGGGCCGGTCCCCGTAATAACCGGCAAAAAAGTCCTTTCCAAGTAAAGAAGGTATTCCGGCTATCCCTTGTTTGGTGAACTTATTGCCTGAGATAGCATACATATCGTCCAGTGCATATTTGTTCTGTATGCTGTTACCATAAAGGACAAATACAAACAGAAAAATAAACGGGTAGACCCATTTTATTTTTCGCTTGGCCTTCGCCGACTGTTTTGATACCTTTGGCGCAGGAGTGGTTTTCGGTGGTTTTTTCATCGGAATGACACTATATAATATGGTATGGTTTTAAGCGCCTATTTCAGCAGGTATAAAATTAACCAATTCCTCTTCATTCTGTTCCTTTTACCCGGTCTTGTTTCGGGGCAGGATTCCGACAGCCTGGAAAGGATTACTGAGCGGCCTATAAAAATGGTTTCAGGAATGATCCCTCCCCTTTGTTTAATTTCATATGGTATTGGTATTCAGGGACATAGTCGGCTTATTATTAGTAGCTACCAAGTCAGAGACTTCAGAAACAGGAACTTTAAGGATTTTTCCACCCCGGTTGATGATTACCTGGTTTATGCCGGCCCGGTTATGGTGGCCGGATTAAATACGCTGGGGATCAAAGGTTCTCACAACATTCCGGAGGAAGCCCTGTTATTTAGTTCATGTTTTCTGCTTACCAGTATATTTACCGCGGTGTTAAAAGTTGAAACAAAAGTGATGCGACCGGATGGAAGCAGCAGGAATGCCATGCCCAGTGGCCACACTTCCACTGCTTTTGCCAACGCCACTGTTATGTACCTGGAATACAGAAACATAAGTCCCTGGTATGGAGTGGCTGCCTATACCATGGCCGGATCGGTTGGCATGCTCCGGATTATGAATAACAGGCACTGGGCCTCTGACGTTTTGGTTGGAGCTGGGCTTGGGGTTATTGTAACAAGAACCATTTACTGGAGTTACGATGCTCTTAAACACAAATGCCATTGAATTTATTTAAACACAATTGATTGACTTAATAATGAAGACAATGTACTTTCTCATATTTTTTTCCATTGTGTTGCTCATATACGGATCAGCCAATTACTATATTATTTTACGGGGATGGCAGGCGCTGGAAATACTTCCAGGGGTGAAGCCATGGTATCTGGTCTCCTGTATTGTTTTTGCTTCATCTTACCTGATTGCCAGGTTTTTACAGCGTTTTTATCCTTGTATTCTTACAGACATTCTTACCTGGGTCGGATCATTCTGGATGGCAGCCATGGTGTATTTCCTGATAGCTGTATTAGTGATCGACCTGGCCCGCCTGGTCCTTTATTTTTTTCCTTCTTACCATTTACCTTCCCTGCCAGTCTACCCGGTGATAAAAGCAGGGTTGTTGATGTGTTTCTCCTTTATTATTATCATTCTTATCTTTATTGGATTTTATAACACATTGCATACCAGTGTAGTACCACTTGATCTGACAATCCATAAACAGGCAGGGAGCAGGAAAGAGGTTAAAATAATAATGGTTTCGGATATTCATCTGGGAACCATCATTGGTAAAAACAGGGTCCACCGGATGGTTGAGCTAATTAACTCTTACAAGCCTGATCTGCTGTTATTTGCAGGTGACATAGTAGACGAAGACCTTGGTCCCGTGATCCGGCAGAACCTGGGGCAAAGTCTTCAGAACCTATATGCACCCCTTGGGATATGGGCCATTACCGGCAATCATGAATATATAGGCGGTGCCGAACCCGCAGTTAAGTATCTGAAAGACCATGGAATACGGTTCTTAAGGGATACAGCCGTTTTAATAGATCATTCGTTCTGGCTGGCCGGCCGTGAAGACCGTGACATAAGCCGGTTCTCCGGAAAAAAGAGGAAAACTGTCAACGAAGTCATTTCCCTGACTGACAGGTCGTTACCTTTACTCCTGATGGATCACCAGCCATTTGAACTCGACAAGGCAGTTGAAGCCGGGGTTGATCTTCAGCTATCCGGTCATACCCACCACGGGCAATTCTGGCCGTTCAACTTTATCACTGAAGCTATTTACGAGATCAGTAAAGGGTACAGGAATAAAGGGAATACTCATTTCTATGTTTCATCAGGGTTTGGAACCTGGGGCCCTCCGGTAAGGTTGGGTAGCCGCTCGGAAATCATTCTGATCACCCTGCATTTCGCCACTCCCTAGGGGCTGCTTTATTCTTTAATTCCCAAAGAATTACCTCTCAAACTTTTGTGTTAAGTTCTTGTTAATTGACTTGACTTTTTATTGATATAGGCATATCTTTGTTTTTATTAAATCTAAATAAAAATAACAAGTATCTAAAAATCAACCAAATCATGAAAAAGTTTACCATAAACACAGTCATCATCATTCTCTTCTCAATGATCGGAATGATGCCCGCAGCCTTCGCCACCAAATGGGTAGTCCTTCTCCAGGGATTCAGCTTTGTTCCTTCAAATTTACCCAGTGTGACCGTGGGTGATACGATCAAATGGCAATGGGTAAATGGGTTCCATACTACGACCTCCACGCTGATACCTGCCGGTGCCTCTTCATGGGACAAGATTATCAATTCCTCTCAGCCAACGTATGAATATGCAGTCTCCGTTCCTGGTAACTATAATTATCAGTGTTCCTTTCATTTTTCGCTGGGTATGGTGGGTTCGTTTACTGTTAACCCTCCTTTAAATACCATTACCGGTGTCCTTTCCTATAACAATTCCGGTTCAACAGGCCTTCCCAACAGTACTGTCAAACTGTTAGACGGCAGCGGTACGATTCTTAAAACTGCATCCACAAATAGTTCAGGCTCTTACACGTTAACACAGGTGCCAAACGGAACGTATACACTAAAGGCTTCGACCCAGGTTTTATGGGGTGGGGTTAATGCTACCGATGCACTGACCATTCTCAAGAGTTTTGTGGCGATCAGTCCGTTAACCAACCTTCGCCTGAAGGCCGCCGATGTGGATGCCTCCAACTTTGTGAATTCCATTGATGCCCTGGCTACAGCCAAGAGATTTGTCGGCCTTATCAATTCTTTCCCCGCAGGAGACTGGTATTTTCAGTCGGTCCCTGTCACCGTAACAGGCGGCGTCACTTCAACCGTTAACTTCCAGGGTATCTGCTTTGGTGATACCGATGGTTCTTACTCCACTTTCCTTTTCAAAACCTCTCCTTCAATCCGGGTGAATTATGTTGCTGCGAGAGAAATCAGAGCCGGTCAGGACCTTGACATCCCCTTCATATCGGGACAGGATCTTGATATAAGTGCCATCAGCCTTGATCTCGTCCTTCCTGAAAACACCTTCGAAATTGAAAAGGTAATCCTTCCGACCGATGATGGCTCCTTAACTTATGGAGTTTCATCTAACTCACTTAAAATTGCCTGGTATAATATTAACCCAATACATATCAGCAGCGGCGATCCCCTGGTATTGATCCGTGTCAAAACCAGTGAAGATTTGCAGCCTGGAAAGAATATTTTTATCAACATACAGGGAAACAGCGAGTTGGCTGATGCACAAGCCAAACCTTTGAATAATATCAATGTTTTCATCCCTGAATACACTTCTACCCTAAACCATGTAACACATACGATAACCCAGATGGCATTTACTTTTTCACCTTCGAACCTTTCGGGTGTTATCACCGGAGATACCATAGAGTGGGTATGGACAGGGGGGATACATACAACTACCTCAACGGCCATTCCTTCCGGAGCAGCCGGTTGGGATTCACCACTGACAAGCAGTCACACATCATTTAAATATGTTCCTGAGTTAAACGGCGAATTTGACTATGAATGCACCATACATGCAGCCATGGGAATGACCGGCAAGTTTACTGTCACTGATCCTGTTTCAGGGATATCAACCCTGCCCTCCATCGGGAAAGATAACATCAGCCTGTCACCAAATCCTGTTACCGATGAATCGGTTGTTACCATCCGGTCATCTTCAGATAAATCACTGATTATCAAAGTGTACGACATACTTGGGAAAGAAGTTCAGGAAAAAGGAATTTCAGTTACTGAAGGAGTAAATACGACTACCCTTAATTTTTCGGATATGGAACAGGGGTTTTATTTTGTTCAACTCTGGGACATTAACAAGAAAATTGAAACACAAAAAGTTGTGAAGAATTGATGCTTGGTTGATTTGTTGTTTCTTAAAAAAGCCGACCTGAAAGGGGAGGCTTTTTTTTAAGGTGATTAAGGTGATTAAGGTGAGCTCGGGTATGGGTGTGAGTGTGGGTGTGGGGAAATGAGTAACTTTGCCGAAATTTTCTATCTATTATAATGATTGATACAGCAAGGAGGAAGGAAAGTTGTGTGTTGGTGGGGTTGATTACTCCTGGACAGGATGAAGACAGGGTGAAGGAATACCTTGATGAGCTTGAGTTCCTGGTTGATACAGCAGGCGGAGTGACCCTTAAACGGTTTATTCAGAAGGTCGACTTCCCGAATCCCAGAACCTGTGTAGGTTCCGGTAAGCTGGAAGAGATCCGTGCCTACGTGAAATCGGAAAATTCGGATATGGTTATTTTCGACGATGAGCTCAGTCCATCCCAGATCAGGAACCTGGAGAGATCACTGGAATGTAAGATCTTGGACAGAAGCAACCTCATCCTTGATATATTCGCAAGCCGGGCCCGGACCGCTCATGCCAGGACACAGGTTGAACTTGCCCAATATCAGTACCTTTTACCACGGCTTACCCGTATGTGGACCCACCTGGAAAAACAACAGGGGGGTATCGGTATGAAAGGTCCGGGAGAAAAAGAAATTGAGACTGACCGGCGTATCATCAGGGCCAAAATTGCCCTCCTCAAAGAAAAACTGGAAATTATCGACAAACAGATGGCAACGCAGCGGAAAAACCGTACCGGAAATGTTCGTGTTGCCCTGGTTGGGTATACTAATGTGGGCAAATCTACCCTGATGAACCTGCTGAGTAAATCGGACGTTTTTGCAGAAAATAAGCTGTTTGCCACGCTCGACACCACTGTTCGCAAGGTCGTCATTGGAGATATCCCATTTCTTTTAAGCGATACAGTAGGATTCATCCGGAAACTTCCCCATATGCTCATTGAGTCGTTCAAGTCAACCCTGGATGAGGTAAGGGAAGCCGATATTGTGTTACATGTTGTGGATATCTCTCATCCGGATTTTGAAGAACAGATTAACATTGTGAAACAGACCCTGCTCGAAATCGATGTTGCTGAAAAGCCTACCATATACATTTTCAATAAGATAGATGCCTATACTTATGTTGAAAAAGATCCTTATGACCTGGCCCCTGTTACACCTAAAAACTATGACCTGGAGGAATTGAAGCGAAGCTGGATGGCAAAGATCAATACACCCTCCCTGTTTATTTCCGCCACTGAAAAAACCAACCTGGAAGCATTGCGTAACCTGCTGCAAAATGAAGTCGTTCAAATTCTCAGGCATCGTTATCCTTATGAGAAATTTGACAACTGAAAAACCTTACTTTTGGACGCCTGATCACCTCCCAGTATGAAAAAATCTCATCTTCTGCTGCTGGCCCTGCTGAGCGCCATTCTCCTTAGCATCTCCTGGCCCTCCCGTGGTTATCCCTTCTTCCTCTTTTTCGCCTTCATCCCCTTATTCTGGCTTGAAGATGAGCTTTGTAAGGAAAAAGGGAAATACCATACTTTTCATGCGCTCTTATACTCCTACCCCGCCTTCTTTATCTGGAACATACTGACAACCTGGTGGATATGGAATTCAACTGCCTTCGGAGCAACCTTTGCAGTGATCCTGAACAGCTTTTTCATGTCACTGGCATTTCTCTTTTACCATTGGACGAAAAAACGATTCTTTGGCTATGGTAAAGGGCAGTTTTTACTGATCTTTTACTGGATCACCTTTGAATTTCTCCACCAGGACTGGGATCTTACCTGGTCGTGGCTCAACCTGGGAAGCGGTTTTTCAGCCTATCCCTCAGTTATACAATGGTATGAATATACTGGTATTTTCGGAGGAGCCCTCTGGATCTTCCTTGGGAATATAAGCGGTTACAAGTTAAGTCAGGCGCTGTTTAACACGGCCTTGGCCGGTTCCCGGAAGAAACCCGCCCTGATTTTCGCCTGTGTTCTTCTGTTCCCGTTGTTGGTTTCGTTCCTGATCTTCTATACCTATAAGGAAAAGATTGATCCTGTTGAAGTAGTTGTGATTCAGCCTAATATAGATCCTTATACGGAACAATATTCACTGCCGCCGGCAACGGTAATGGACAGGATGATGACCCTGGCAGCCGGTGCTGTTGGTCCGAATACGAACCTGCTGATCTGTCCTGAATCGGCTATACAGGAAAGTATCTGGGAAAATGAACCTCTTTTTGATGAATCGCCCAGTATCCGGACGATACATCAATATATTAAGCAGCACCCCAAATTAGGTGTGGTTATGGGTGCTTCCACCTTCTGGCGGTTCGACGAAAAGAACGCTGTGACAGAAACGGCAAGGTTTTCATCGACATACAATTTTTGGTATGATGCCTTTAACACCTCCGTTTTCATTGATTCAACAGGGAAACATCAACTGTACCACAAATCGAAGCTGGTTGTCGGTGTTGAACGCATGCCCTTCCCGAAGTACATGAAATTTCTGGAAAATTATGCCCTGGACCTGGGAGGTACCATCGGCAGCCTGGGAATGAGCGATGACAGAACTCCTTTCGCAACAACCCGTAAGGATTTGGTTCTGGGTTCGGCCATTTGTTATGAATCTGTTTATGGAGAATTCTTTTCGAAATTTGTAAAGAACGGAGCTACCCTGATGTTGATCATTACCAACGACGGCTGGTGGGGAAACACCCCGGGACACAGACAACACTGGCGGTTTGCTTCTCTTCGTGCCATAGAAACAAGAAGAGATATCGCCAGGTCGGCCAATACGGGTATCTCCTGTTTTATAGACCAACGGGGCATAGTCCATCAGGCTGCTCCATACTGGCAAAAGGACGTTATCAAAGGATTCCCCAACCTGAATAACAAGATTACCTTTTATACGAAATACGGGGATTACATAGGCCGGATCTGTGGCTGGATGTCATTGATACTGGTCGTCTGCACGCTCTTTTACCGGCTGTTTCCCCCGATTCTCAGGAAATTTACCAGTTAAAGTCTTTTTTGATCAGCTCCCCGGTATTTCGGATGGTTTCCTCTATGGGAGTATAGGTAAACGGTATCATCCGGGTAATCTTACTGCCGTCATAATGATAATCTTGTGCAGAAGTGATGGCTGTTTCACGGGTTAGCAGCGGTTTTACCCCGGTGAGTCTGCTTTTCAGCCATTCCCATCTCCAGGCTGAACCGGCCATCCAGGGACCCGCCTTTGTTGAAGGTGGTTTTTTATTGATTTCACTGGCAATCATCCGGAACAATTCTTTGTAGGTTATGTCAACTGCGGAAAGAATAAAACGCTCTCCCCGGATATCGCTGTTTATCAGCAGGGAAACGGCCCGGCTTACATCCCTGACATCAACGAAACCATTCGTGCCGCATGGATAAAATGAAAGACCCTTTTTCACGTTTTCAAACATCCTGGTACTGCTTTGTGCCGGATCACCATAACCCAGGATAATGGCGGGGTTCACAACAATCACCGGAAGTCCTTCTTCCTTTCCGCGCCATACCTCCCTCTCCCCGCCATATTTACTGACCGCATACCGGGAATTCAGCCTGGAATGTTTCCAGACAGTGTTCTCATCCAGCAAGGCCTCTTCTCCTCCCCTGCCTAAGGCTGCAATTGAACTGACATAAACAAAGCGCCGGATACCCTTCAACAGAGAAATATTTACCAGGTTGGCAGTCCCTTCTACATTGGTTTCCATCAATGAATGCTTATGCTCCGGATGAAAAGATACCATTCCCGCACAATGAACGACCTCCTCTATTCCGTCCATCACCTCCTGTAAAGGGTATACGTCCAGAATATCTCCCTCCACCCATTCTACCCGGGAAAGTAATTCATCCGCCCGGGAAGAAAAAGTGTTGAATACTCTGTCAACCTGGCCGGTTTTGCTATTGCTCCGCCTCAGCGTCCTGACCCTTTTCCCGCTCTGCAGCAGCTCAAGCAGCAGGTATGATCCGACAAAACCGGTGGCACCCGTGAGAAATATCATATACCAAACTTACGTAAAAAAGATATTGCCCTATCTTTGCACCCAAATTTAATGGTCGATGAGTTTTATTGAAGAATTAAGGTGGAGAGGAATGATCCATGATATGACGCCGGGCCTGGAAGAATTTTTATCTCAGGGTATGGCTACGGCATATGTGGGAATTGACCCGACTGCCGACTCCCTGCACATAGGTCACCTTGTATCGGTTATGATGCTGAAACACTTTCAGTTAGCCGGTCACAGACCCCTGGCCCTGGTGGGCGGGGCAACCGGAATGATTGGAGATCCATCCGGAAAATCAGAAGAAAGAAACCTGCTGGAAGAAGAAGTGTTGCGGCATAACGAAAATTGCCTGAAAACTTTGTTTCTCTTCAAAAGGTTATGACTAATCTTTCTGGAAAGTTTGATGAACTAACTAATAAACTAACAAGACTTCTTGAACTATTTGAAATATCTGCAAAAGCACTAGCAGATAAAGATATGGATTTTGAAAAGGGTAATAACGCGGCTGCCATTGTAAACAATTACGACTGGATGAAAAGCTTTTCTTTCCTCCGGTTTTTAAGAGAAATTGGCAAACACCTCACTATCAACTATATGATGGCCAAGGATTCGGTCCAGAAAAGGCTGGAAACAGGGCTTTCTTTTACCGAATTCAGTTATCAGCTGGTACAGGGTTATGACTTCCTGCATTTGTATGAAAATTACAATTGCAAACTGCAGATGGGGGGTTCTGATCAGTGGGGTAATATTGTTACCGGTACCGAACTCATCCGGCGTAAAAACGGCGGTGAAGCCTATGCCCTTACATGTCCGCTGATCACCAAATCCGACGGGGGTAAGTTTGGCAAAACCGAAAAAGGAAATGTCTGGCTTGATCCGGCCAGAACCTCACCCTATGCCTTTTACCAGTTCTGGATCAACGTATCGGATGAGGATGCCAGAAAATTCATCAGGATCTTTACGCTGATGAGTAAAGATGATATTGAAGCCCTTGAAAGTGAGCATGATACTGCTCCTCACCAGCGGTTACTCCAGAAAGAGCTCGCAAAAGAGTTAACCATCAGGGTCCATTCCAACGAAGATTATGAAACTGCCCTGGAAGCATCTCAGATCCTGTTTGGCAAGGGAACTACTGAAACCCTTCATAAACTGTCAGAGGAAATGCTGTTGTCTGTCTTCGAAGGCGTCCCTCAGTGTCAGGTTGACAGAGACAAGTTGAGTCAGAGCATTCATGTTGTTGATTTCCTTGCAGTTACAACTCCGATTTTCCCATCTAAAGGAGAAGCCAGGAGAATGATCATCGATGGAGGTGTATCCATTAATAAAGAAAAGGTAAAGGAAGACATACACGTTGATGACTCCATGTTACTGAATAACAGGTATATCCTGGTCCAGAAGGGGAAAAAGAACTACTTTCTTATAGTGGTTACTTAACAAATTGCAGGGCGTAATATTTCGGGGTAAGTTTTTCACCTGTAGCTTGCTGAATCATGTCGTTCCAGAAGTAACGGGCACCCGGAACAAACACTTTTTCCTTCAGGTACTTCCCGACTTCGGGTCTGCCAACGAAATCCAACGATTTAACATCTTCTGTCTTTACTACGTTTTTAGCAATATAGAAATACAGCTGTGATGCCAGTAATTCTCCCAACAGGTAATTGTGGTAGTAACAAGGAACGGTGGCAATATGTATTTTCGTAGCCCAGTCAGGAGCATTGCGGCCTTCGGGTTTTTTAAGCAGCTGATATTTTTCTATCAGGTTCCACCAAAGCTGGTTCAGGTCCTGATCAGGATTTTCATACATACTCTTCTCAAACCGGTACATAACCTGCGCCCAGCGGCTGAACACAAGCTGCTCCAGTCGCAGTGACTTGTGGCAATCTTCGGCTATCTTTTGAGTTTCGTCTTCAGAAATGCCTGTCATATCTTTAATCCATTGCGGATGACGGGCAAAACGCCCCATGATCATGGCGATGGCCTCAGTGGTAAAGGTATGTGCCGGGTTCCGCAAGGCAAAGGGAAGATCCATGCTGATGTATTTGTCGTATGCCGCATGCCCGCATTCGTGCAGCATGGTCCCCATCCAGTCTGAATTATTCCTTACGTTGCACAACACCCTCACATCTCCTTCATTATCAATATCAGTACAATAAGCATGCTGATACTTGCCGGGCTTTTCATATAAATCACTGTGAGCAAGCACGTTATCAATGCTTAAATCGATCCCGTTATAGAAATCCCTGGTCAGTTTCACCACATCCTGGCTTTTGTAAAATTTATCCAGGTCAACAGAATAGATCCTGGGTGCCTCCTGGAAAAACCGGTTCTGGTAATGCCAGGGCATGAGTTCTTCTTTTTTTATTTTATACCTGACGGCAAAATAATCATCCATTTCGCTCTTCAACCGGGTAAAGGCATCCCGGGTGAGGTTATCCAGCTCATCAAAAAGCTTTTCAATTTCCTGAGGGTCCTGTTCACTCAATTTGAGACTCATCTCATGATAACTCTTGAATCCCAGTTCTTTAGCAATCTCGTTCCGCTTTTTTACCAATGCCCTGATTTTGTCGGCCACCTTATCTCCAACCAGTTTTGACGAATTCCAGGTTAGTTTTAGCTCCTCACTGTTTGTAGAGGTTTTCAGGAATTCCTCCACATCATTGTCGGTGAGCTTTTTACCATTGACTTCCGTACGGTTGGTGTTGAAAATCTTTTCAATCTCGGTCTGCATTCTGATCACTTCCGAAAGCTTTGCCGTATCTACCTGTGCACCAAGATAGGTCAGGTAAAGCACATCCAGCTCTCTTTTCAGCAAGGTATCTTTCACTGCACCCGATTCTTTAATTTTTTTGAGCCTGGCAAAGGCATCCCTGTCTGCATATACTTTAACCAGTTGATTTTGAAGATCTTCTGATTTTTTATAATCTTCATCCTTGCCTGAAATGGTGGCATTCCAGGAAGCAAGGTTCACACTTTTCTGAAGTGGTTTTACCCTGGCCTCATATGAAGCAATAAAATCTTTCAACTGCATTTCCATTTTTTGGGTTGGATTTTGGCATGAATACATTAAAAAGACCGATGGGAGTATCAATACCATCATCTTGATCTTCAGTGACAAACTTCTCTTCATGGTTAATGTTATTAAAATAAAAAGGATAAAACCAGGTTCATTTTTCAGGCCATACCTGGAGAATGACTTTCATTATATCAGTATTATCAATATACTTCCCTCTAACAGGGTCATAACCGGAGGCTAAGGTATAAAACAAATGGCTTGATGCGCCTTTTGCGAAGAAAGGCACCAATTGGTTGGTATGATCTGTACTGTTGAATTTCATGTCCGGCATTTTCCCCTTCCCGTGATTAATAATAGGATTTTTTAAGGGTGAATTATTATTGGGAAGTGGTCCGGTCAGGTAACCGCTTTCATGGTCAGCCGTAACGATCAGCAGATTTTCTGCCCATCCGCCATGACTTTCAATCCATTGAATTACAGCCTCCACAGCCATATTGAAATCATTTTCTTCCTCTATCATTCTCCCTTTCTGCAGGCTATGATCCGCCCAGTCGACAGCCCCTCCTTCTATCATCAGGAAGAAGCCGTCTGAATCCTGTTTAAGAATGTTCAATGCGGCTAAGGCCAAATCCTTCAACATGGGCAAATTTGATGTAAAGGGGACTGAAAACGCAGTGGTGTCTTCCTTTCCGGTACGTTCCTGCTGTAATGTTCCATTTACCTGGGGAATTCCAAGCACTCTTTTGGGGACTTTCCCCTTTTCAAGGGCAATAATATGATCCTTATCTTCGATTAATGTCCAGGGATCAGGGTTTCCATCCCCGTCGATATCCTGCACCGTCCCATTCCCGGAATCTGACTTGTCCTGAAATGTAGTCATGCCTTGCTTCAAGCCTTTCCACACATTTTCTCCTCCTACATACTGATAGTTACCGGCACCCGTAAACGGCCTGCCATTATTATCAAAATCAGGGTTGCCACAACCCATGATTACCTCCAATTTACTGTCGAACAGCATCTCCCTGGCAATTTCAACATAATTGTTCCTTGAAATATTATGGGCAACAAAACCGGCCGGCGTGGCATGACTGAAAGGAACCGTGGTTACCACACCTGCGGCTTTTCCCAACCGTTCTGCCAGCTGTGTGGCATTAAACAGAGGTTTGTGGTTCACATCCATGCCAATGGATCCATTATAGGTCTTTACCCCGGAAGCCATGGTCGTGGCAGCAGGTGAAGAATCTGTCCATCCTTTCTCCAAATAGCTAAATCCTGACCAGGCACTGTCAGGCAGATAGCCTGTGGCAGGGTTGATCAACGGGCCTTTGTCGCTGAGAGAAGCAGGAAAGCTACTCATGGCCATTTTAACCGGAAATTTTTCATATGGCTGGCTTTCCGCCTTCCCTTTTATAAAATAATCCGTGGCGAGGATCTGGTTATACCCACAACCGTCACTGATCATGATGATGATGTTTTTCGGACAATTAATGCTTTTGGTTTGGGCATTCAGCTGGAAAGACATTCCAAGTAAAGGGAGAAATATCGCTAAGCGGCAGAGGAAATTCATGATATTCACAAACCTCTTATTTTGAATAAATTACAATCCCTTTTGTCGTAATCTGTGCTTTCAGCTTCTCATTCTTTAGAGAATTGAAGGCTACAAGATCAAAAAAAAGAGGAATCGTGCTTTCTTCCTCCAATATATAACGGATTCGGCTGATGAGGGACAGGGTTACTTCATCACCGAATAAGGCCAGGTCTACATCCGACCCTTTTTGGAAATGACCGCCCGCTCGTGAACCATAAAGCACAACCTGTTCTATTTCAGCATGTTGTGAAAATGTTTCATATAAAAAGAGCATGTCCTCTTCCCGAAGCCCAAACTGGTTGAATCTTTCATCCATAATACAGGATATTCATTTAATCAATATTCCAGGACGATCCCTCTTTTGAATCTTTGATCGTGATGCTGAGCTTAGCCAGGTCATCCCTTATCTTGTCGGAAGTCGGCCAGTCCTTATTAGCCCTGGCCTGCTGACGGATGACCAACACCAGGTCCATCAATCCGTTTATGATACCCTCGTTCCCGCTACCCAGGCTTTCATCCTTTAATCCCAAAATATCAAAAACGAAATCGTTGTAAAGCTGTTGCAGGAACAACAATTCATCAGCCGTTAGAAAATCAGCTTTTTCTTTGGCAGAATTGATGGTCCTGACCGCTTCAAAAAGAAATGAAATCAGGACGGGACTGTTAAAATCATCATTGATGGCATCGTAGCAGTTCTGTTTAAGCTGAAGGACAGGATCACCCACCTTTTCAATTGTAACACTTTGTTTCCCGGATAATTGCGACACCAGATTTTGTAAGGTCCGCCCGGCCTCCATCAGTCGTTTGCATCCTTTCTCGGCTGCCTGTAAGGCTTCATTGGAGAAATCGAGTGTGCTCCGGTAATGGGCCTGAAGCATGAAAAAACGTATGGTCATCGGGCTAAATGCCTGTACCAGTGCAGGATGATCCCCTTTGAAGAATTGCTCCAGCGTGATAAAGTTTCCCAGCGATTTTGCCATTTTCTGGCCATTGATGGTTACCATATTATTATGCATCCAGTAACGGACGGTATCATGCCCTACGGCGATCTGCGACTGGGCGATTTCACATTCATGATGCGGAAACTGAAGATCAAGGCCTCCTCCATGTATGTCAAAGGTTTCTCCAAGGTAACGGATGCTCATCACCGAACATTCAAGGTGCCAACCCGGGAAGCCTTCACTCCAGGGAGAGGGCCAGCGCATAATGTGTTCAGGCTGAGCCTTTTTCCATAAGGCAAAGTCGATCCCGCTCCGTTTTTCTTCCTGCCCTTCCAGTTCCCTTGAGTTGGCCCTCAGGTCTTCAAGAACCCTCCCGCTGAGCTTACCATAATGATATGATTTACTGTACTTTTCAACATCGAAATAAACAGAGCCATTGGACTCGTAAGCATAACCGGCCTCAAGGATTTTCTTTATCATTTCGATCTGTTCGATGATATGCCCCGAGGCCCTGGGCTCAATGCTGGGTTTCAGCACATTAAGCTGATCAATATCAGTATGGTAACGGTCGGTGTAATATTGAACCACTTCCATCGGCTCAAGCTGCTCAATCCTTGCTTTTTTGGCGATCTTGTCCTCTCCCGCGTCTGCATCGTTTTCCAGGTGCCCTACATCGGTAATGTTACGTACATAGCGCACCTTATATCCAAGATGACGGAAGTACCTGAATACCAGGTCAAAGGTAATAGCAGGCCGGGCATGGCCCAGGTGGGCATCCCCGTATACGGTGGGACCGCAAACATATATACCGACAAAAGGCGGGTTCAACGGCTCAAAAACCTCTTTTTTTCTGGTAAGGGTATTGTAAATAATAATCTTCTGTTCCATATCACTGCATTTCAGTGTGCAAAGTAACGGTTTTTTTAGGAAAGGTTTGTACCGTTATCGTTGGCGTTATTGATTAACCATTAACATACTTCTGTGTAATCATGATTATTTATTAAAATTAATATTACGTAATAATTCTTAGTGTCCTTAGTGCCTTAGTGGTATTAATATTATAGATGCATTAATAAAAGAAAGTGGAAATATTTTCAATAGAATTTTAAAAGTTTCTAATTTTACAAAAGAAGAAACTAATCCATCTATCACTAATACAATCACTTATGGAAAACATTCTCGTCATTGGTTCTTCCGGACAGATCGGCTCGGAACTGGTTATTGCTCTCAGAAAATTATATGGAGGCGAACATGTGTTTGCAACGGATATCAAATCTGCCCCGGCCGATGTGATGGAGGGCGGTCCTTTTCAAATACTGGACGTGCTCGATGAAAAACAGCTGATCCATTTTGTCATCCGAAACCGCATCACCCAGGTTTATCACCTGGCAGCCGTGTTGTCGGGTAATGCCGAGAAAATTCCCCAGCAGGCATGGGATATCAATATGCGGAGCCTGCTCAATGTCCTTGACCTGGCCAGGGAAGTAAAGCTGAAAAAGGTTTTCTGGCCCAGTTCTATCGCTGTTTTCGGCCCGACTACACCGCGGGTCAATACTCCCCAGTTCACGGTAATGGAACCGACTACTGTATATGGTATCAGTAAAATGGCGGGCGAACGCTGGTGTGATTATTACTTCAAAAAATTCGGCCTTGATACCCGGAGTATACGCTATCCCGGGCTGATATCCTATAAAACGGAAGCCGGCGGAGGCACTACCGACTATGCCGTCGAGATCTTCTACGAAGCCGTTAAACATAAGAAATATGAATGCTTCCTGCAAGAAGACACCATACTTCCCATGATGTTTATGGAAGATGCCATCAATGCCACCATCGAGCTGATGGAGCTGCCTTCTGAAAAAATTTCCATACGGTCGAGCTATAACGTTGCCGGTATCAGCTTCTCTCCCAAAGAGTTAGCCTTAGAGATCAAAAAACATATTCCCGAATTCGAGATCACCTACAAACCTGATTTCCGCCAGGCCATCGCCGACTCCTGGCCACAAAGCATCGACGACAGCTACGCCAGGGCTAATAACGGATGGAAACACAGGTTTGACCTGAGCCGGATGACTCAGGTGATGCTTACTGAGATCGGGAAAAAACTGGCCTGACAGCCTTAGAAAATATACCTCACCCCTGCCTGTGCAAACCAACGGCTTCCGCCTATTCCGGCATCCGAAATGGTCTTGATATCATATCCCCGGGGGTTGCGGTAGGTAAACTTCGGGGTGGTTCCATCGGCTTCAAATCCTTCAAACTTGATCAAAGGAACAACTCCTGTATTAACATAGTATTTCCATCCCCATTCCGGATTGATCAGATTGCCCAGGTTGAAGATATCCAATGATAATTGCAGGGTATGCTGATGGCCCTTATAATCCAGGTAAAAGTCCTGTAACAGCCTCAGGTCGATATTATTCGTGAAGGGCAGACGGGCCCCGTTTCTTTCGGCATACCCACCCCGGTGCTTACTCAGGTATTTGTCGTCACTGATAAATTTGTCCAGTAAGGCCCATTGTTCTGCCACCGTATGAAGGGTCCCTGAAGCGGTATATGCTGTCAGGTTGACCTGGGATTGATCTTTAGGTATCCAGATCAGGTCCTGGTCATTCACTGCATCTTCACTGGTCATTTTGTATCCGTCCAGGTATACGTATGAATAGCGGCTTCCTGACTGTCCGTTATAAAACACGGAAAGGGTGGTGGCAAAATGACGGCAATAATCGAGTTTGTAAGAAACAAAGGCAACTACCCTGGATCCCATATCAAAATTGGTATAGGCCTCGTCAAGCTTGTTTCTGCCGTTAACCTCAGGTGTGTACCTCCATTGGGAACTGTTCTGGGAAGAAGTACCATCAACAATCCCCCTGGAATGACCCAAGGTATAGGCAATGCTTCCGTATAATCCTTTGCTGGCCGGCTTCTGCAA
>JAPLDE010000041.1:18186-33270 GCA_026391855.1 Bacteroidota bacterium
GTTGTAACCCCTTCCGTTACTGGTGTTGTCAATAAGATAAACCCCTGAGTACCTTGGTTCGATAAGGTTAACCGACCCTCCGCTCCCATATATAGGCCTTGTATCCTGCCCACCGCTAAGGTTAACTGTGGAAGGTCTGATATTCAGGTTATATAAGATGATGTTATTCAGGGTTTTTGTGTAGATAATTTCCGTGCTGCCAATCAATCCCCACCAGGGAAGTTTTTGATCCACCGCCAAACTGGCCCTGAAAACCTGCGGGTATTTGAAGTCCCTGGCAAAGAGGTTGATCTCTCCGGATGGTTTTTTTGTGATCAGCCCTATCGACTCGGCTGTGTATTGCGTATCAGGATTGGGGTTAAAGGCTACGGTATCCCTGGTAATCGACAACCCTCCGATGATCATTCCATTATTGGAATAAGCTCCGGCGGGCCAGACAAAAGGTATACGGCTGGTAAAAATCCCTACTCCTCCGCGAACCTGTGTCTTCTGGTTCCCATAGGGATCATAATTGAATCCGATCCGCGGTGAAACCATCGGCTGACTGGCAGGCATGCTGCCGGACTTAGCTCCCTTGAGATCATAACCGGCCTCCTCCATCTTGGCCAGGGTGGTATCGAACTGAGGAATCTCTATGGGGTTATCCCTGAACATAGGAATATCAAACCTTATCCCCCCGGTAAAGGATAATTTCCGGGTGACCTTCCATTCATCCTGCACATAAATACCCAGCTGCATGGCGTTAAAATCAGCCGCTGCTTTTGACCCGTCCCCGGTTACATTGTCAACCAGTGAGTAACTGTGGGAATAGGTCGCCTTGTCTAACCCATTGATAAACTGGGAGATATTGGCAAAGTTATATCTGCCGAAACTCTCTCTGATAAAGAGATTGTACATCTTATAAAACTCATTGTGCGTTCCAATGGTTATTGTATGTTTTCCTTGATTGATCTCAACATTATCAGTTATTGTCAGGATGTTCTGTTTCAGGTCATTGGCCGAAGAATACCGTTCACTTCCGAAAATGATGTATTTCCCTGCCCCGTCGGTTATCTTTACATAAGGGAAATTTGCCCCGTTGGGATCGCGGTCGTCGTGAACTGAGGTATATCCAATGATGAAATTGTTCGAGTAACGGTTACTGAACATGCTGTTCACCTCAAAAGCGGTGGAGTTCGTAACAGAAGTAAAATTGATCCAGTTCGCATTATAAACCAGTTGAACAGGGCCGGACACTTCATAAGGATAAACGGATACACCCTTTGTGTATGAATGCCGTAAAGTGAGCCTGTGTTTTTTCCCCAGGTTATAATCCAAACGAATTAAAAATTTATCACTTTTAGTCGTCTGGCTCGGATTCACGTATTTTCCGGGTTCATACCCGTATGAGCGGATCTTGTCCTCAAGCAGGGTAAGACTGTCGGGATGATTTTTTGAATTACCCTGGTAATCTGCCAGGCTGTATGAAGTGGGTATTTCATCCCGCTGCTGTTCGGCATTGATAAAGAAAAAGAACTTATCTCTGATGATGGGCCCTCCAAGGCTTAATCCATAGGTTTGGGCAGTAAAAGGATCGGCCTTCTTACGCAGGGAATCAACACCGGAAGGTTTTTTCCCCGTCAGGTTTTCATTTCGCATGAAATAATATGCCGAACCTTTTATTTCATTGGTCCCCCTCCGGGTAACCGCGTTGATCCCGGCACCGGCAAAACCACTGAGTTTCACATCATACGGGGCCACTGCCACCTGGAACTCATCAATAGCATCAGTGGAGAAAGGGGTGATCCCCAGCTGCCCGCCATTGGTACCACTGCTCGACAAGCCAAATACATCATTATTGACCGCTCCATCCACGAAAATCGAATTGTACCGGTTATTAACCCCGGCGATGGTTACTCCTCCACCTACAATCGATGCCTGAGGCGTTAACCGGAACAGATCATTCAAACTCCGGTCGATGGTAGGTAACGTTTTGATCGCATTTGTCCCGATATAGGTTTCGGCTCCGGTCCGGTTGCCGTCGAACATGTCATATTTCCGGGCGATGATTTCAATCCCTTTCAGGGCAGCAGCTTTCTCATTCAGGGTAACATGATAAGTTGAAGTCTGCCCCAGGTTCAGGTAAATATCCGTTTTCTGGCAGGTTTCATACCCGATAAAGGAGATGGTAAGCTTGTAAGGCCCTCCTACGATCACATTTGGTAAGTGGTAATAACCTTGTATATCCGTGGTTGTCTGATAGTTGGTACCTGTTGGCTGGTGAATGGCCATCACTGAAGCCCCGGGAAGGGTCTCTTTATTGCTACCCATCACTATTCCGGTTATCCCGGAAGTGGTCACCTGGGTAAAGCCTGACTGTAAATGGATCAGTTGTACAAGTAATACTATAACAATAGTAAATTTCTTCATGCGTAAATTGATAGTAAAATATTTATTTACAGATCCTTAGAAACATAAACCGTATCCCCTTCAATGGTGGAAGTGAAATCTCTTTTATTGAAAACATTGATCATCCGGTGATTATCGGTAGTAGTTTGGGCTACTACCCTTTTCAGGTTCCACTGTTGGGCGATCTCCAGACAATAATCAGTGAGAATCCCGCCCAGGTCGCGGTTTTGCCAGACATCGGCAATTAATATGGCAAACTCAACATTCTCATGGTCAGGATCGGCAATTAACCGGCCCACACCCACCAGTTTCCTTGTTCCGTCTTCCTCTATCTCTGCTACTATGGCAATTTCCCTGTCGTAATCAATATAACAGAAACGGGAGGCAATTTCATGGGTTTCCCAGTGAAAGAAATACCGGAACCGGAAATACAGCGATTCCCTGGAACAATTTCTCAGCAGTTCCAGCCATAATGGCTCATCCTCCGGTTTTATCGGACGGAACAGGATTTCAGTCCCATCGCCCATTAACACCCTTTTTACATATTTTTCCGGGTAAGGATGAAGTGCCAGGTGATGATAATCTTCTGTTTTAACTCCGGTCACCTCCCTGTCAATAACGATCCTGGCATCCAGGGCAATTACATCTTCTGTTGAAACCATTAATGGATTGATATCCAGTTCTTTGATCTCAGGATTATCGGCCGCCAGGTAGGATATCCTGATTAAAACTTCAATCAGTTTTTCAATATTTTTTGGTTTTGCACCCCTGTATCCCTGTAACAACGGCCAGATATGAAGCGATTCCAGCATGGTCCTGGCCAGGGTCTCATTCAGTGGAGGAAATTCAAGGGCCTTATCGGCATATAACTCTGCCGTGATCCCTCCGGCTCCTGCAAGTAACACGGTACCAAAAACCGGGTCTTTCTTGATCCCGACGATCAGCTCGATGGCATCCTTATACCTGGCCATCCGTTGAATGGTAACCCCTGCCAGTCGTGCTCCCGGAGCTTTTCTGGCTACATTCTTCAACATATTTTCAAAACTGAATGATACCATTTCAGGGTCACTGATGCTCAGGGTAACTCCGCCAACCTCCGTTTTGTGGGTAATATCGGGGGAAAATATCTTCATAACCACCGGATAACCAATACGATTGGCAAGCTCAACTGCCTGTTCTGCAGATTGGGCAATGAAGGGTGGCGTTGTCGGTATTCCATAGTTCTCCAATATTCGTTTTGAACTTTCCTCCGATAATATTTGATTGCTTAATGCTTCCTCCGAAAAGAATTCCTTTCCCGTCTCTTCCCTGTTAATGGTGAATTCTACACGGATATCCCTGGGGGTTTCATAAAGCATCTCCAGGTTCCTGGCATAGGTTGTCAGTGTCATAAAAGCCCTGATGGCCTGTTCAGGAGTCTGATAGGCTGCAACCCCTGCTTCATTTAAGATGGCCATCCCCTCCCTCATGGTTTGTCCGCCCAACCAGGCAGCCAGTATGGGTTTCTGTGTGGTTTTAACCAGTTCGCTGATCTCTTTGGCAGTAGTCGTCGGATTAGTCATCGCCTGGGGAGTGAGAATAACCAATACGGTATCAACCCCCTCGTCCTGGAGGACAATGTTGGTAGCTTTGGCAACACGTTTGCTCCGGGCATCCCCCAATACATCCACCGGGTTCCCGTGCGACCAGAAGGGTGGCAGGTTCTCATTCAGCAAGGCCATTGTTTTCTCCGACAGTTTAGCAAGTCTCCCGTGCAGCGAAATAAGGGTATCTGTGGCCATGACACCGGGCCCGCCGGCATTGGTTACAATTCCCAGTCCTGACCCTCTTGGAAACCGGTTTCTTCCGAGCAATTCCGCCACATCAAAGATATCCCCTATATCAAAAACCCTGGCCATCCCTATCCTTCTGAAGGCTGCATCATAAACCGCATCTTCCGAGGCCATCGCACCTGTATGCGATGCTGCAGCCTCCGCTGACTCTGCAAAACGGCCGGCCTTATATACGATGATCGGCTTGGTCCGGGCAAAAGCCCTGGCTGCCGTCATAAACTTCCGCGCAAACTGTATGGACTCAACATACAATAAGATGGAATGGGTATTTTCATCCTGCCCGAAATAATCGATCAGGTCACCGAAACCAACATCCAGGCTGTTTCCAACAGAGACAAAATAAGAAAATCCGGTCTTTCCTTCCATGGCCCAGTCCAGGACAGAGGTACAGAGTGCTCCCGACTGGGAAACAAAGGCAATATTGCCTACCCTGGGCATGGTAGCCGCAAAACTCGCATTCATCTTAATCCAAGGAACAATAACACCCAGACAGTTTGGACCGATAAGCCTCATGCCCGGAAATTTCTTTTTCTCCTCCAGGATCTGATCCTCCAGCTTTCTTCCTTCTTCACCGGTTTCCCGGAATCCTGCCGACATGATGATGATCCCCATGATCCCTGCCTCACCGCATTCCCCGACCACAGCCGGGACCTGCTCAGCCGCAGTACAGATGATCGCCAGGTCCGGAGTCCTTGGAAGTCCCTTTATATCCGGGAAACAGGGAATCCCTAATACCGCTTCTTCATCACGATTGACCGGGTAAACGACCCCTTTAAAACCCCCGCTTACCAGGTTTGAAAGGGTCTTCCCGCTTACACTGTTGGGGTTTACTGTGGCACCCACCAACGCTATCCTTCGCGGATTGAAAATCTTATCGAGATTATATACAGACATGGCAGTAAAATAGAAGTTGGATCAAAAAATAGAGCTACCGGGATAATTCCTTACAGATTACAAAGTAAAGGACTAAATCAATACCCTGACAACGGTTAAATCCTGCCAGAATTCAGAAAAAGGTTGTAATCAGCCACTTATTCAACCACCAACCGGCTTATATACTGACTATTGCCAACTAAAAGCTGTAACAGGTATATACCCGGTGACAGCTTTCCTCTTTCAAGGAATACCCGGGTGGTATTGCCTGGCTGAATTTCCTTAATGACCCGTCCCGTTACATCTGAAATCTGAAGGAAGGCCGGAAGGTTACCGGGATTAGGGAACTCAATGGTGGCAGACCTGCTGAACGGGTTGGGAAATATCTTAAATGATCCTGTCAGGCCAGGGTCGGGAATACCCACATAAATAACGGTTGTTATATTAACACAAATACTGTCATTCCCCTGGTTGGCGTCGTAAGGCATTGAAGTCCAGACACAAAGATCACTGTTTTGGTTCAGGCTGTTAACGAATAAATTACTGAAAGTGAATAAGACAGAGTCACCCGGCTGCAGAGGAGTTCCTGAATAAGCCTGGGTCACCATGCTTTGGCCCGGAAACTGATAATGCACCTGGAAATTCGATTCTGCCAGATAACCAAAGTTCTTTATCCGGCATTTTACATGAAGAGGATCTGTGACAGAATCATTGCTCTGAGGGTCAACCATGGAAAGAATACCAACATCCTCAACAACAGCCTTCTGCAAATGACACTTTATCATAAAATCCTGCGTCAGACCGTCCCTGTATTCCGACCAGGCCCCGCTGATGATCTCAAAAGACCGGTGTGAAATCGGAGAGGTCTTGTCAACTGCCATGGTAACATTCAGTCCTCCCATTTCCCACCCTACATAAAACCCTCCGCTGTTAATGACTACAGGGCTGGCATAATTCACTGTATTCCAGGCATTTCCCACAGGAGCAATGACATAGACCGAATCAAGCACAGTTCCGGGCGACCCGTTTATCCCATCATCGTCAAGGATCTTGATATAACAATTTACATTGCCTGTATTCGATAAAATGTAAAACTGTATATTGTTTATTTTCACCGGGTATGAAGGAGGTTCAAAATACATACCGACCCCGCCTGTCCCGTCAACCCAGGATATACCGGTTGCATCAGGCGTATTGTCGCAATAGCCGATATCATAAAATGCCTGGGAGGTATCTATCACTTCCAGCTCCTGGGTAACCGCATTGTTGCCGGCTACAGCATCTCCCGGAATACCGCTCAGCGTTGTTGTATAAGAATAGGTCCCGGGCAAAACGGGTATAAATGAAGCAAAATAGGTGAGCAGGCTGTCATGCTGAACAGGTAAAGTATCCGTATAATAATAAGTATCGGTCATCAAAGTGGTCCCTGAGGCATTGGTTACACTGCAATTGGCCGTAAACCCCGGTGGTATAGGGAGATTTCCCATATTGGAAATATAGGTGGTGAGTGGGAAAACCACGGTACTCGGCAGAAATACCCCACGGCTGTATGGAATCGAATTGTATTTCACCCCACCATCCCTGACAAAATAATTGGAACTGGTCGGATAATAATATTTGATAGTGTATCCGGCAGTCGGATAGGTACTTGCAAATGCCTGTAACCCAATAGTCCCTGTATTGTTCTCCATACCGGCCTTAACATCGGTAGAGGTCATCGCAGTACCAGTCTGACTCTGGTAATTTACCGTTATAGAAAAATCAATTTTATTCAGGATGATCTGGAAGGTATTGCTTCCTGTCCAGTATGGTGCATTCTGCGCATAAAAAGGAACATTGATATAGGAGATGATCACGGAATCCTCTCCTGAATAATAATAACAGGCCCCCGGGTTCCCAACCCCGGAAAAGGTCAGGTCGGTTAGCAAAGCACTGATAAAATTGTGCTTATTATCAACTGAATCAGGGATATACGGAAATACTGAAGCAAGGTTTATGCTGTTAAAGGCAATATACCCGTTCGACCCGATCCAGAATTGGTCAACCGGGTACCAGTAATAGGTAAAGTAATCGTTCAGCCCTGTCGAAATATAGAACGGCCCCCTTACATTGTCATCGGCTAACCCATCTACCTTGTTTTCCGGTGATACGATGTCGATCCAGCTGTAGGCCGGCCCTCCGGTCTGCAGGTTATCCATCCAGGTATAGCCGAACTGGTCCGGGCCTCCCTGGCCGGCCATGGATATAGTGAAACACAACACACCCATGATAATAAGTAACGATCTTGCTTTCATATCCTTAATATTAGATACAACGAAAGTACTAAAAACATCAATAACTGTCAACCTCACAGGAATCTAACCTGCCAATTTTAAGAAATTATTAACACCCAGTTACTGATGAAATATAATTTATGCTTTGATAATCAGCACAGTACCATCCTTGTCCGGAAGAAAAAACAGGTGTTCCGGAATGGTTTCCAGAAATTCATCAACAGCCTTGCGGCAACCCTCCCATTTGTAGTTGTAATCGTGAATGAAAATGGCTCCTCCCCTTGACAAACGTGGATAAAAGAATTGCAGACCCGCTTTGATGGGTTGATAAAGATCAGCATCTATATTCACCAGGGCAAAGGTTGACTTCTCCAGTCCGGCTGTTGTATCCGGGAAATACCCTTCATGAAAGACCAGCGACCGGCTGCTTCCCAGCTTTTGTCTTACCCTTTCAACCGAAGTATCGGCAAAGTGATTGATGGTATAGGTGGCGGCTTCCCCCGTTTCCAGGTGAAGATCACTGCCCTCAAACCCTCCGAAGGTGTCAAACAGGTGGAACCTGCGGTCAGGGTCCATCAGGTGAAGAACATAGGCACTATCCCCCTGGTACACACCCAGTTCAGCAAATGAACCCTCAACCTTTTCCCGCCTGATCCTTTCAACCTGTAGCCACCAGGAGAAAAACCTGACCTTGTCTTTGTATTGCCTGAAAGCCTTTTGTAATTCATGGGAAATCGTTCCTGACTTAATGTAATAGGCCCATTCTTCCGGCCGGTAGTGCCCTTCAATATATAAACTGTATAAATACCTTCCGAAAATGAACAGGAAGACAAGAACCAGGGCAATATTGACATAGATCATCATTTCCGGGATCTGCGGTAATTATCTGTTAATAATTCAACGACTCTAAGTTAAAAATTATAACTGATTACAACAAGAGGCCTGATATTAGCCACTTCTGTCGTGTTCATTACGACCCCTTTTGAATCTGGTATTCCATAGGCGGCAACCGTGTATTCAACTTCAAAAATAAGATCGAGCTTGCCGGATGTGACCATAACCCTCGGTGCAATACGGTAAAGATAGCCGATATCTTTCCCCCTTGAATAAAAAATTCCTTTGTATACTTCATCCTGAGCTCCGAGATTTCCCGAATACCCTGCAAATAATCCCAGATTCCAACGCCTTAGCATGGTTTGAAAATCCCCCCAGAAAGAAATCGTCGTAATCGGGGTAAATGTTCTGTTCCCGGTAGTGGTATCCGTCACTTCTTTTACGGCATACCCGCCCAGCATGGTCAGTGCGGTCGCATTCTGGCAATAAACTGCCTGTAACCTTACTGTTACCGGATTCAGGACAATCTTTGCAAAAACGTGAGCAGAGAGGGATACCAGCTTTTCGTTTGATTGGTAAGCGGTTTTATTTGTCCCGATGGTCGACAATTCGGGGTGAATGCTCTTCGTTCCGAACCCGAAACCTAAAAGATGGTTTCCGGTGCTGTCCGGCCGGTATTGGAATAAGAACTGCCATTCAGGCATGCCTGAGTTTCTGATATAGAGTGAGCTGTTGATACTCTTGGAAGGATCAGCAGGATTGGGTCCCATGGAGGAAAAATCCCTTTCACCCACCGCCGCAGCCATCAGGGTTACTTTCCCGAATTGATGCGACAACCGGACCTGGGGACTGCGGTTAAACGGCTGAAATGGGGCTCCTGTATTAAAGGAAGCCGTTAAAGGATAAGATTCTGCAATGAACATAGGATGCCAGTACTGCCCTGCCATCAGCTCTGTTTTGGGCCATTTCAGTTTGACATAGGCATGCCTCAGCCTGAAACCATTGATATCCGCATCACTCACCCCGAAAAACTCTCCTTCAATTAACCCTGTTGTCTTTGCCCCCCAGGCATCTGGTCCTGTTATTACTCCCTTTAACCGGCTGTTGATGCTTAACAGGTTGAAATTGGAGACTGCGTTGATATCTTTCCCATTCTGGTCCTTCAACCTGTTCTCAGGGTAAAGAAGAAAATGACCTTCCCTCAGGTTCACATTCTCACGGGTATCATATAAAAGGTCCGTCCTCACAAATCCCGAAAACCGTATCCCGAACTTCGCCCCCCCGTCCTGACAAAAACAAGACACCCAAATCAAATTAAACAACGCGAATAATAATGTACCCTTTTTCATAAAACCTGATATTTATAACTCCATAACCTCCATAACCTCCATAACCTTAAAACACAACAAATCCCACCTTAAAAACCACAAAAATTCCCCTTTTATCATTCCTGATCCCATTATTTTTATTCAACTGACGGTCGGAGGTTGCAACAGAAAAAATAACGGACTCGTAATTTTTGTAATAATACCTGAATCCTCCTCCAAGATTGAAAAAAGACCCGTCATCATAAGTATTCCCAAAACCCTTTCCCCACAAAAACCCGTAATCACCGTATAAAAACACCCTCCTTTTCCCACGATTAAGGTCAAGTCTGATCGTCCCGAAAAAAGGAATGTAAAGTGCATCTACTGCATGAATGCCGGTTCCCAGTCCAAAATTGCCCGGACCGGTCTGGTATCCTAAAATTGCGTCCAGTCCGAATCCTGATATACTTTCATTTGTATTGGTTTTCCCTTTGGAGTAACAGTAAAAACCCTCCAGACACAAATTCTTTCCTGTAGTATAAAGAGCTCGCTTTACTATGGAATCCTGTGAATGAACAAGAAAAGAAATCAATAGTAACCCAGTCAGAAACAATACATTTCTCATTCAGAATGAATTGGAAAGCAGGCAATCAAAACCTCAGGCCTTGTTTACCGGGCAAATGGGTAAAATGGTCTTACCTGCCTTTTCATTGATCACTTCAGCCATGGCAAGGTAAATGGCGCTGGCTCCGCAGAAGAGTCCTTCATAACCGGCAATCTGTCCGATGAGGGCGGATTCACTCCAATCCCTTATCGCCAGCAGGAAAAACAATATCCACAAGCTGAGAAACACAAACTGCAGCACACGGTTTGTTCCGAAGGTTCCAATCCACATGAAAAAGGTGAAAACACCCCAGAGAAATAAATACCAGCCCATATAGGCTTCCGGTGTGGCTATTCCTTTTCCCCACCCTGTTTCCGGGAAGACCCATAGGGCAACCAGGCTGATCCAGAAGAAGCCGTATGAAGTAAACGCCGTTAATCCGAAGGTGTTTCCTTTTTTAAACTCCAGTATCCCGGCGATAATCTGGGCTATCCCGCCATAAAAGATGCCCATGGCCAGGACCATACCGGTAACAGGGAAAAATCCGGCATTGTGGATGTTCAGCAGAACGGTTGTCATGCCGAACCCCATGAGTCCGAGAGGCGCCGGATTTGCATAACTAAATTTATATTTACTCCCCTCCTCACCTGAGGAGGGGCCGGGGGTGGTCCCGGAGAGATCAGAATCAGCACACCTACTCCCCTCCTCACCTGAGGAGGGGCCGGGGGTGGTCTTAGAGAATTCAGGTGTAGTATCAGTTACCATATCTCTCTATAATTTCAGCCTTTGTCTTTCCCAAAATCTCATACTTCTTACCCACCTTGATGAAGGCATCCAGCGCCTTTTCAAGGTGATGCATTTCGTGGCCGGCCGACACCTGGGTCCGTATCCTGGCAGCACCCTGGGGTACCACAGGGAAGAAGAAACCGATGGCATAGACTCCTTCATGGAAAAGGTCACGGCTTACATCCTGCGAAAGCTTGGCATTGAACAGCATCACCGGAACAATGGGTGTATCCCCGTCTTTCAGCACAAAACCGGCTTCGGTTAGGCCCTTCCGCCAGAATTCAGTGTTGCGTTCGAGTTTATCCCTTCTTTCGGTATTATGCATGATCAGGTCCATTACCTTCAGCACACCAGCCACGATAACCGGGGCCATGGTATTGGAAAACAGGTAAGGACGAGCCTTCTGCCGGCACATCTCTACCAGCTCCCTTCTGCCGGAAACACATCCGCCGGAGGCGCCTCCCAATCCCTTGCCAAAGGTGGTAGTAATCACATCGATCTTGCCCATGACACCGTATTTCTCATGCGTTCCGCGACCGGTCTTACCGATAAATCCGCTGGAATGAGAATCATCAACCAGTATCATGGCATTGTATTTTTCGCATAAGGCAACCATCTCATCAAGCTTGGCCGTATCGCCGTCCATGGAAAACACCCCGTCACAGATCACCAGCTTCTGCCTTTTGTCGGCATGAAGCTGAAGCTTTTGCTCCAGGTGCTCCATATCGTTATGCTTGTAAGTATCATGCAAAGCACTGGCCAGCCGGATACCGTCAATAAGGGAAGCATGTACCAGCCGGTCGCTGATCATCACGTCATCCTTGGTAAGTATGGCTTCAAAAACACCGGCATTGGCATCCATGCAGGAAGGAAAAAGAACAGTGTCTTCTGTCCCTAAGAATTCAGTCAGCCTGGCTTCAAGCTCCTTGTGGATATCCTGGCAGCCGCAGATAAACCGCACGGATGACATCCCGTAACCACGGCTGTCAAGCCCTTCATGTGCCGCCTTCACTACCTCCGGGTGACTGGACAGACCCAGGTAGTTATTCGCACAGATATTGATAACTCTTTTCAGCGGAGCTCCGATGGGAAATTCTACATCTATTTCCGCTGCCTGGGGAGAATGAATAAATCTTTCCTGTTTGAACAACCCTGCATCCATAATTCCCTGCAGCGTGTCCTTATACATTTTTCTGATATCGTCTGAATATGCCATTGTAGTAACTATTTAGTTGTTTTCTGTTATTGATTAACCGTTAAAAGTGAGTTGATGATGAGAATTACAAAACCATGAAACCCATAACCTCCATAACCTCCATAACCTTCATAACCTTCATAACCTCCATAACCTCCATAACCTCCATAACCTCCATAACCTCCATAACCTCCATAACCTTCATAACCTTCATAACCTTCATAACCCTATTTCCCCGCGAACTTCTCCACCAGCACACAGATCTTATTCACCGTATCAAACGCTTCCGGTGTGGCATCCGCATCCGGAATGGAAATGCTGTATTTGTTCTCCAGAAATCTCTTTAATGAAACCATTGAAAAGGAATCAACGATACCACCTGAGATCAGAGGGCTGTCATAGGTTAGGGTTTCACTATCGTCTTCCAGGTACTCATCAATGACGTACTTCAGTACGATGTCTTTCATGTTCGCGTCCATAATTGAATGTTTTAATGTTGGTTATTAATTATTTTATGATTGTTATCTGCTATGTAGGGTCACGATATATCGTGACCGTACTAAAAACATATCGTGACCCTTCTAAAAATATATCGTGACCCAACCAAAATCACGTGACCCAAAAAAAATCACGTTTCAAATATAAAATTTTTATTGTTAAGCCGTTAACAATGTCAGCAATTTGAATTGATTTCAGGTTAGTATCCCGGCCCTCATTCCGAAGGAAAAAGGCAGTCAATATGCTGTCCTGTGCGGCCGGTAAGCCATTAATTAACCACCATCTTCTGAATAAACCTTCCCTCATCGGCAGTAATGGTGATTAAATAAACCCCTTTGGCAAGACCTTTATTGGACAGCGTTGTCCGGTTGTCATTGATCTTCTTTTTTAAATATTCTTTCCCGGTCAGGCCATGAACAACTACCTCTGCATGATGCAGATTATCATTCAGTTGTATCACGAATTCAATGGATGAGGGGTTGGGAAATACAGAGAAAGGGGGGGGCGTTGCAGCTTCTTTCAATCCGACAATATCCGACAAGGGTCGTTTCCATATTCCACTCCCCTCGGTACCGGCGAAGAGATAATTCCCGTAAAGTAAGAGTGATCTGATCCCGATACCGGTCAATCCATCGTTGAAAGCCGTCCAGTTGTTGCCGTCATCATAGGATATATACACCCCATTGCTATGAGTGGTGGTAAAAAGATTTGCCGGGTTCTGCGCTAAAGCATAAACCAGCGGATCGGGCAAACCAAGGCTCATATTTGTCCAGCTGTTTCCATAGTCGGACGAACGGTACAATCCACTGCTGGCGCCTGCAAAAATATCCGTCCCATGGGTAACTATAGTATTTATGTAGAGGTTTTGGGTAAAGGAAAAGTCTGGTGATATCCAGTTGGTCCCGCTGTCGGCTGAAAAGGATACACCCGGCTCCGTACCCGCAATCAAGTTATTTCCGTCGACGATTATCGACCTGATATGCCAGTCCATCAGGCCGTTACTGGCTTGTGTCCAGGAACCACCCTGGTCTGATGACCTATATATGCCGAAACTGTTTGTCCCGGCAAATACATTGTTTCCCATAACAGCCAGCGACCAGATATTACCGGGAAGATTACCGGCCCCGGTCCAGGTAATCCCATCGTTGCCTGATTTATACCCACCTAAATCCGTTCCGGCATAAAGCATTGAACCATCATAAGTAAATGACCATACGGTAGAATTCAACGGAATTCCATTATTGGCAATTGTCCAGCTAATGCCATTGTCGGATGATGTCCATATACCCCCGTAGTCAATACCGGCAACCATATGAGCGCCATAGACATAAAGAGCATTGACCCGGGCATTGTTCGGCAGGCCATTATTAACAGTGGCCCAGGTGTCTACGTAATCCTGCGAGAGAAAGATGCCTAAACCGTAATCCCCCCCCAGGTTATTATTGCTCGTGCCGGCAAATACGTTTGTCCCGACGGTTGCGAAAGAAGTCCCGTATGTTGTGCCCGGAATGCCGTCTGTTACATGAGCCCAGGTACTGCCGTTATCCGTTGATTTGTAAAGGCCATATCCCCAGGTTAAGGCCAACAGGCTTGTTCCGTTCATCACCAGCGACCTTACAGGATGATTGTAAAAACCGCTACTGACATAAATCCAGTAAACCCCTCCGTCTGTTGAACGGTATACCCCTTGATTCCCGCCAAGATACATAGCTGTGGGGGTAACGATAATAGAGCGGACATCGACACCACTTGGTATTCCGGTATTTACCGGGTACCAGGTATTGCCGTAGTTGGCGGAAATAAAAAGCCCACCTCCCCCTGCAAAAATATAGGTTGAGGTAAAAGCAAATTTGGAGACTGATGAAGTTAAACCATTGTTTATTGAAGACCAGGATATGCCGTTATCTGTCGACAGGTTGACTCCATGGAAGAGGGTCCCCGCAAAAAAATCAGTCCCGTTTATCGCAACCCCGGATACATCGGTTAACTGATCATTGATGTTTGTCCAACTCATGCCCCCGTCGGATGACAGGAAAATACCACCTTCTGTTCCGGCCAGCATGGTCGTTCCATTTGCAGCCAATGAGGTGACGGCAAGATTGGTAAGGCCTGTATTCACCGTAGTCCAGCTGACCCCGTTATCCGGCGACATGAAAACCCCTTTATCTTTTATCCCCGCGTAAAGGTTTCCCCCGCTACCGACCATACAGATAATATTATCGATATACGGGCCATTTACAGGCTGCCATTGGGCATGACCCCTGAAACCCGTCAGCAGGATCACCCCCATCAATATAACATAAGCAACAGCGAATCCGCCGGTCGTTTTTATTCTTTCCATAACCATCCGGTATCACTACTGTCCACTTAAAATAAGTTCATTGTCAGTTGATTATAGTTTAGTTCTTTGACATCATTGTAATCCGAATTTGTAAATAGCTCTTTTACAGGGGTTTTGTCCAGTAGAGATATTCCAAGAACCTGTAATATTTCG
>JAPLDE010000196.1 GCA_026391855.1 Bacteroidota bacterium
GCTTTATATTTTGTAAAGGTCCAATTTATTTTTCTTTTTTCTGTATTGTTATTGCTACACCACGCATTCACCTGATTCTCGAGTTCATCCCGTTTACCAATATTTCTGTCTAAACATTCCTGGTCAAGAAGGTTGATTTCTATTTCGGCCATGTTTAACCAACTGGCATGCTTTGGAGTATAAATGAATTCGAGCCTTTTCAGCAATCTGCTACTTTCCTCCTTTGAGAATGTTTCATAAAGTGATTTTTTAAAATGGGTGTTTAGATTGTCAAGAACTATCAATACTTTTCTTGAGCACTTATATTTCTCATCAATTAGCCACTTGATGAAAAGGGCAAAATCCTTCCGGGTACGTTGATCTGTGACTCTAATATAATGGTTTCCAGCTTTTGGTTCAATTGCAACAAAAATATTGCAAGTGCCATGACGGCGGTATTCATAATCAGTTTTCTTCACTTTCCCGGGTTTTAATGGGATTGGCTTGCGAGAATCCTCCAATAGCTGCTTACTCTTTTCATCAAAACAAACCACGGGCAACTCAGGATTATAAGGCTTATTATACAAATTTAACAGTCTGTACATTCTTTTTCTGTACTCCGGTGTTATTTCAGTGATACACCACATTTTTTTCAGCCAAGGTTTACATTCGTTTTTTTTAGCAACAACCGTATTGATTCCCGATTGGTCGTTATACCATTTTGTTCTTTCAATGTCTTTTCCAGAAGCCGTAAAGTCCATCGTGATCTTCCATCAGGGGCATCTGAACATACCATTGCAATGATATCAGCATTATCCTTATCGTCACGTTTAACAGGCTGGCCGGACCGTGGTTCATCTTTTAACGCTTCTTCTACCCCTGAATTTAAATACTTATTCTTTACTCTCCAAATCGTAATTCTACTAACATTGTAGAAATCAGTAATTTCCGTATTGGTCTTACCTTTATCAAGCGCCAACAGAATGTATGCACGTTCAAATTCTTTTGAGGGTCGACTCCCTGTTTTTGTCAAATTAATGAGAAACTCACGATCTTTTGGTTTTAATTTAAGATTTATTTTTGGCATGTCTTCGTGGTTTAATTTCCACAAAGATAATGTTAAGTTATTATATTGTCAAGACATTAGTACATAAATTTGGTCGGAAAGATATAGAGAATTTCGATGCTTTTATTGAGGAACTCCGCCAAAATCCGGCGGAAACCGTAGGAGAACTATTTGTTTTTGTAGATGAATGCCAGAGAACCCAATCCGGCAAACTTCACAAGACCATGAAAGCATTGCTTCCCAATGCTGTATTTATCGGTTATACCGGTACACCTTTGTTGCGGTAGGATAAACAGACCAGCTTGGAAGTATTCGGGCGCTATATCCATACTTACAAATTCAATGAAGCAGTTGAGGATAAGGTAGTGTTAGACCTTATTTACGAAGCCAGAGATATAGACCAGCGCCTTTTATCACCTGATAGAATAGATGCATGGTTCGATGTCAAAACCCGGGGGCTAAATGATTTCCAGAAATCAGAACTAAAAAGGAACTGGGGTACTATGCAGAAGGTTCTGAGCTCCAAATCCCGTATCGACAGGGTGGTTGGTGATGTTGTATTCGATTTCAGCGTTAAACCACGACTCAGCGCCCATACAGGAAACGCCTTGTTGGTAGCCGGCAGCATTTTTGAAGCCACAAAGTACTATGAGGCATTCCAACAGACACCCCTGAGGAACAAATGCGCCTTGGTAACCTCCTACAATCCTGCTACCAAGGACATCACGACCGAAGATACCGGCGCCAACACAGAGACAGAAAAAGAGTATGTCTATAAGATTTATACCGAACTTCTGAAAGATATTGTTCCCATTGGCGGTAAAACCAAGACAGAGACCTATGAGGACAGAGCCAAAGAAGCTTTCGTTAAGGAGCCGGCCAACATGAGGTTAATTGTGGTCGTCGACAAATTGCTGGTCGGATTTGATGCTCCCCCATGCACCTATTTGTTTATAGATAAAAGTATGCAAGACCACGGCTTATTTCAGGCCATTTGCCGGGTAAATCGTTTGGATAGTGAGGATAAGGAATTCGGCTATATCGTTGATTACAAGGATTTATTCAAAAAAGTCGAGAATGCCGTGGCCGTTTATACTTCAGAGCTGGATTATGACGAATTTAAAAAGGAGGATTGCGATATCCTGCTCCAAGACCGGCTAAAAAAAGGCCGGGAAAGACTCGATAACGCTTTAGAGGAGATAGCCCTGTTGTGTGAACCAGTTCCCCCACCCAAATCGAAACTCGATTACCAGCATTATTTCTGCGGCAATACTGAGATACCTGAGGAGCTGAAGGACACCGAAGTTAGACGCACAGCATTGTACAAGACCACAGTGGCGCTTGTACGGGCATATGCTAACATCGCATCAGAGCTGACAGAAGCAGGATACTCAGCAACTGAACAGGATGATATCGGTAAAAAGATTGATTTTTACCTGAACCTACGGGAAGAAATAAAGATGGCCAGTGGCGAGACCCTCGATATGAAAACGTATGAGGCTGATATGCGCCATTTAATCGACACATACATACAAGCCGATGAACCTCGCCTTATTTCACCTTTTGGCGAATTTTCCCTTATTGAGCTCATCGTCAACACTGGAATTGCTGATGCTATCAACAGTATGCCCAAAGGAATCAAAGGCAACAGGCAAGCAGCAGCCGAAACTATTGAGAATAACGTCCGGCAAAAAATCATCCGTGAACACCTGATAGACCCAGCCTTTTTTGAGGCCATGAGTACCCTGTTGGACGAAGTCATAAAGGAAAGGAAGGCCAATGCCATCAGCTATGAGGAGTACCTAAGGAAAATCGCTGAACTTGTCGGCAAGGTTCATGCCGGTAAAGTTGAATCCACTCCCGCATCCCTCAGAACACCAGCCTCCAGAGCCCTGTACAACAACCTGAACAAGGACGAATCCCTAGCCCTGATGATACACCACGGTTTACTGGTAAGGAAGCCAGATGGATGGCGAGGCGTTGAAACCCGGGAACGAATGGTAAAGGGAATAATTTATGAATTCCTTAAAAACGAGGCCGAAACTGAACGGATATTCGAAATCGTGAAGCAACAACAGGAGTATTGATGGAACAGTTAACCCTCGGGGATATTATCGTTGATGTAGAGCTTAAGGACATAAAAAATGTTCACCTGAGCGTGTATCCGCCAAACGGTAGGGTCAGGATAGCTGCGCCCATCCGGATGAATTTGGATACTATCCGAATCTATGCCTTATCAAAGCTGAGCTGGATTAAAAAACAACAGGAGAAATTCCGTCTGCAGGAACGTGAAGCCCCCCGTGAGTATTTAACTAAGGAAGGCCATTACCTGTTTGGTAGCAGGTTCCTCATGAAGGTATTAGAGCACGACTCACCACCAGTGGTTATTATTAAACATAAAACCATTGAGCTCTATGTCCGTCCGGGTACAGGAGCCGACAAACGCCAGACCATTATTGAGGACTGGTACCGTGGAAACCTTAAAGAGATTGTAGCTCCAATTATCACCAAATGGGAAACGACAATGAACCTTAACGTGGGCGAATTTCATATTAAGAAAATGAGAACCAAATGGGGTACCTGTAACCGGGAAGCCAAACGTATCTGGTTAAACTTAGAATTAGCTAAGAAGCCTGTCCACTGTATCGAGTATATCATCGTCCATGAAATGGCTCACCTGATAGAACACACCCACAATGATAAATTCATTGCCCTGATGAACCATTATCTCCCGGAATGGCGGCATTTAAAGAACGAGCTAAACAAACTTCCTATAAGTCACCGGGAGTGGGGGTATTGAAACGCATCCTGAATATTCTGACGTTTGAAATAGAATTCACTAGGAATGTGTCTTTGGGTATTAAACCAGTTACGTCTAAGCTAATCTAACAATCCCTTTTGCATTAATATCTCTAGGTAATCATCTTTACTTAATGGACAGTTAGCGAGGTCAAGAAAATCAACCTTGTCTAGCTGGCACTGAACAGACATCTGTTTTATTAGATAATTGTCAATATCATCATTGCTATGGCTAATCTTTGTTGAAAGCACCCACTTCCCATTATAGTGGAGTTCAAGTCGTTTGTGGTCAACACTTTTGGTAGTTGAATCAGTAAATCCTTTTTTCTTAAGGTTCTTATATGTTTTTTTAGGGTCTAAAACACTCATTCCTCAATATTTTCCACAACTTGATTGATGATATTTTTGATAAGCTGATTGTGTTTTGTTAACTGTCCCGTTTGTAACGTTTTAAGTCTCTCATACAAATAATCAAACTCCATGGAAAATGATTGTTCGGCTTCATCCTCAGTTCTGCCAGTTCCAATTATTCCTAGCATCTCCGACTGAATAATGTAATAATTATCCTCTTTTTCAAATAAACAACGTAAGGGATATTTTAAGATGTATCTACGATTCTCAGAAGCTATGACTTCTGGAGCAAATTCTAATGAGTAGTTCTTGCCTGAATATGTATTAATAATTTTTCGAGTTGTTTTTCCATGCGCTTTCGTAATTCTAATTTTACCAACCGCATCTTCCAATTCCTTTGTATTATCAACACTTTCAATTATTTCGGTAATTAATTTACTTTTTACAGCAGGCTTGAACCTCTTTATTTTAAAGATAGGAGTTATTTCGTTATCCGATTCATTCAAATCAACAAAGTTCGCTGGTGAATTGCCGAAGGAATTTACAAATGAATATAGATTGGTAACAATAGCGTTTCGAATAATTGGCTCAGGATAAAGTGGGATAATTTTCCCGTAGTCTCCATTATCTGAAATTTCAACAAGTTTTTCGAATTTCTCGTTTACGCTGTTTCTTTGTTCTTGCCAGTGAAATCCAGATTTGTTCTCTGAACGAGGCGAAAACGCAAATTTAGGAACTGCGCTTCCTTTTGAAAACCCAGTTAATTCAATTTTGAAATTATTTAGGTCTATTGGTTCATCTGACGGCAAATCATATTTAGCTAACGTATATACTAATTCCTGTAGGTCTTGTGCAATTCTTATTAATGAATCGATTGGTAATGAATTGTACTTACCCAGTTCACCACCAATTTGAATAAATGCTCCGTTATTTAAGTCAATCTTCACAATCCTATATATAACGTTACTAATACTGTGTACGCATTAGCTTTGTTGATTTTTACCGATACAAATGTGCGATTTTTATCAATGCAACGACAAATATCACCTTTAAATTCATGTGCCTTAATGTCTATGTACTTATCCTGTCGATGAAGGAGATAAAACTTCTACCAAAGATAAAAACAAACACAACATGACATAGAAACTCCCATCACTCTTAAGCAAAAATATACTAAAACCGATTACTAGTGACCCCATTAATCTCAGCTTCTTCACCCCCACTCACACTGGAGTTATGTAATAATCCTGTCATATATGCCATCCCTACTACCATGAACCAGCATCAGGAAAGATATCTGCTAGTGGCACTGGGGGCTATCATTACCAGCCCAGAACCAACCAGCTCAAGTAGCATCACAGCTACACATAATACCGGGATTGGCATCAGATTAACCCGGTCATTGGTTCCTTAAGGCAATATCATGGCTAAATCAGCCTATTGGCTCTTTTTTCCGCCCCCAGTTTGGACTATAACCCTATATGGATGAGATATTCAGGAGGATTAAGCCCTATGTAGACCTATATGATAGCTATAAACGGTATAACAGGGATATTGCTGCCAATTTCCAGCCATCCGGCCGGTTATATACACGCTGGGACACATTTATATCATAATGTGGAGGCAATAGGACTTATATCTGCCAGTGACATTGGGGGATTTCAACACCAGACCAGACCCCCAATATCAGTTGGCCGGAAAAAATAGGGTATAGCCTTGGGGTGCAATGTCCAAAGCCCCGAAAACAGACTTAAATTGGGGGTTTTATGTTATTAAAACCTCGAC
>JAPLDE010000002.1:0-1392 GCA_026391855.1 Bacteroidota bacterium
GGGCCATTTTATTTGCAGCTTCCTCTGATAAAAAAACAGAGTTGGAGTGGGAGATATTCTTCTGAACGTTATGGCAGGGTATCGCGAAATAAAATGTAGAACCTTTCCCCACCTCGCTTTCAACCCATAATTCCCCTCCATGTTTCTCCACAAACTCTTTACAAAGCAATAATCCCAGGCCTGTACTGTTTTCACCTTCTGTTCCCGGACGGCTACTATTCACATTCATTGCAAAGAGGTTTGAAATCATCTCCGCGTTCATGCCGATCCCTGTATCCTTAACCTCGATTACCACCGTTAGATTATCTGCAACACCGACTGAAATAGTTACAGCGCCGTATCTGGGTGTAAATTTTATGGCATTCGAAACAAGGTTACGGATAATGGTTTGCAACATATTTGTATCAGCATACACCTCCTGGCGCTCAGGAATATCAACAGTAAAATTAATATCCTTCTTTCTGATTGATTCAACAGCAGTTTTAAAACATTCTGATATTGCATCATTTAAACTAAGAATCTGCGGGTTAAAGTCCGTTCTTCCACGCTGCATCTGAGACCATTCCAGGAGGTTTTCGAGTAAATTGTAAATATTGCGGGCCGATTGACTTAGCGCCAGCGACATCTCCCTTTTTTCGTCCGGGTCAAACGGCATCGACTCGTCGGCAAGCATCTCCGACAAGCCCATAAATCCTCCCAGGGGGCCACGGAGGTCATGGGCAATAATGGAGAAGAATTTGTCTTTGGTTGCATTCAGTTCCTGAAGTTCCTTACTTTGTTGCTGAAGGGTCTGACTTTGCAGATGAAGCTTTAAATGTGTGCTTACCCTTGCTTTTACCTCTTCAGCTTTAAACGGTTTTGTAATGTAATCGACCCCGCCAGCTTCCAATGCGTTAACGATATCTTTGGTATCATTCAAAGCACTAATGAAAATAACCGGAATATCCATCAATTTAGGGTTCTCTTTTAACCTGCGGCACACTTCGTATCCGTCCATATCCGGCATCATAATATCAAGAAGAATGAGGTCGGGCTTCTCTTTGATGGCCACCTGCAACGCCAACATACCATTTGTAACCGGACGTACTTTATACCCCTGTTTTTTTAGGATGTATCCTAATATTTTAAGATTGTCAGCTACATCGTCAACAATAAGAATATCCGGAATATATTGAATTGTTTCAGTGTTATTTTTCATCTTTTCTGTCATTTATCCTGAATAGTTGATTTAAATATTCGTAGTCGTAATTATTGGCAAAATTCAATAATTGCATTGATAGTCCGGAGTTTTCCTTTCCCAGACTTTTTAAAAGTTCAATAAACAGGTCCAGATCTGCAACGCTGAGCGCCTCCCTCATCGCCGATAATAAATTATGGGGTAAAGATTTCAAA
>JAPLDE010000002.1:1402-2424 GCA_026391855.1 Bacteroidota bacterium
GATATCATTGTGGTATCCGGTTTGTGGCACAATAATTTCATCTTCATAGATATACTTAATGCCAAGAATATTCCCGATGGTGTTAAATAATTCATCCTCCCTGAAAGGTTTACGGATATATCCCTGTAATCCAAACGAATCTATTTTTTTAAGTTCATCTTCAAAGGTGCTGGCTGTAAGCGCTATAATAGGGGTGCTTTTCCCCTTTTCCGTTAATTTTATTTGCCTTGTTGCTTCATAACCATCCATAACGGGCATACGCATGTCCATTAAAATCAGGTCGGGTTTCCATTCACTAAATTTGGCGATAGCATCTTCTCCATCAACGGCTTCAATGGTTTCAAATCCTACCATTTGAAGAAGAGTTACAGCTACTGTTAAATTTTCTTTCTTATCGTCGACGACCAGGACGCGGTAAGGATCGCCCTCATGATCTATTCTTACCACCACTTTGGAACTGCAGGAACCTAAGGTTTCTGAGTTTCCTTCCTGGAGTTCAACCTGAAAGGTAAAAACAGAACCTTTTCCCACCTCACTTGTGACGGAAATATTGCCACCCATCAGCATCGCCAACTCACGGCTTAAAGCGAGACCTAAACCGGTGCCGCTCCCCTTGCTGATCCGGAATCCTGAATTTCAACAATCAGCCGGTTGGCATCCCCATTTACTTTATCAACGCGGGTTCGTACCGCCACTCCCCCTTCATCGGTAAATTTTAAGGCATTACCAATTAAGTTGACATATATCTGACGTAATTTGCTTTCATCAACAACCACATAACGAGGAAGGTCGGTTGATTTTTCAAAAAGAAACTTTGAAATAATAAGTCCTTCAACAAAACTACCGAGCAACAAAACAGTCAATTCAACTAAATTTAATAAAATCGGCTCTTTTAATAGAGTGTGATAAATAAACCATTCCTGAAACACCCAAAACATAAGCCAGATTGAAAAACCCCAAAACAAACCTTTTTTTATTCAGGTCGCACCGGGAATTGATTTCTGAAATAATGAAAAGAACCA
>JAPLDE010000005.1:0-2448 GCA_026391855.1 Bacteroidota bacterium
GGGTTGAGGTGAAAAGCCCGAAAAACCGGAAATACTTTTTCAAAGCAATTAATTCAAACCCAACAAGATAAGCACACAATTTATGGAAATAAGGGAAGGATATAAGCAAACAGAACTTGGCGTAATCCCAGAGGATTGGATCGAATGTACTTTTGAAGATATTATGACAGGATTTGCAAGCGGCCAAACTCCATATAGAGCAATTGAAAGATATTATTCAGGAGAAATTCCTTGGATAACAAGTGGTGAACTCAACTATAACGTCATTACAGATACCCTTGAAAAAATCACCAAAGAGGCAGCAATAAACACGAATTTAAAAAGGATTCCTGTCGGAACCTTCCTTTTCGCTATTACCGGTCTTGAAGCTGAGGGAACAAGAGGCAGTTGCTCTATAACTGGGATTGAAGCAACTACAAATCAATCCTGTATGGCATTATATCCAAAACAAGGCCTTCTGACCACAGAATATCTATTTCAGTTTTATTTAAATTATGGGAACTGGCTGGCGTTAAGGTTTTGCCAGGGAACCAAACAGCAGAGCTACACAGGAGGTATTGCTAAGAAACTGCCTATTATAATCCCACCAAATATTCAAGAACAAACCGCCATCGCCACAGTCCTCAGCGATACCGATGCCCTCATTACCAGCCTGGAGAAGCTGATAGAAAAGAAACGGGCCATCAAACAGGGAGCCATGCAGGAATTGCTGAAGCCGAAAGAGGGATGGATGGTGAAAAAGTTGGGGGAGGTTTTAAAGGTAAAACATGGAAAGAGTCAACATGAGGTTATTGATGAGAATGGAAACTACCCTATTCTTGCATCAGGAGGCATCATAGGAAAATCGAATAAATATCTTTACAATAAACCCTCTGTGCTAATTGGACGAAAGGGAACAATTGATAAGCCTCAATTTATGACATCTCCTTTCTGGACTGTAGATACATTGTTTTACACCGAGATATTTGATGATTATGATGCGAAATTCATCTTCTACCTTTTTAACAAAATATACTGGTATGATTATAATGAGGCATCAGGCGTCCCAAGTTTGAATGCAAAAACGATAGAAGCAATTGAGCAATCATTCCCAAAATCAAAAAATGAGCAGATACGTATTTCCAACATAATCAGTGACTTGGACACCGAAATCTCCGCCATGGAACAAAACCTTTCCAAGTACGAACTCCTGAAACAGGGCATGATGCAGAATTTATTAACCGGAAAAATAAGATTGGTTTGAGATTGAAGCGCTAATTTTACGTTAACATGAAGAAAATCAGGGTCTTTATCTCCAGTGTACAAAGTGAATTTGCGGCAGAGCGGCAGGAAAATTTTAATCAGGTTAAAGTGTCACTTTAGCCAATTAACTTGCATTGTTGGCATTTGTGACATACTTTTGTCAAGTTTAAAACAAAGGCTGTAATGAAGCAGAAGGCCAATGATATTCAGGAAGTATTTAAAGGTAAATTGTCCATTACCTCAAAAGAACTTACCTCATATTTTCGAATGGATAGTCCACTTCTTTCTGAAAATAGTATTCGTCAGCGCATTTCGCGTTATAAGCGTGCAGGTACACTCGTAAGTATCAAAAACGGGGTATATGCAATCTCAGGAAAAACTCCTTATGTTCCTGAGGGAGATTCATTTATGGAAAAAGTAGTCAAAATTTTCAGGAATGCCTATCCGGAAATAAACTATTGCATCTGGTCATCGGCCTGGTTGAATCAATTGATGATTCAGCAACCTTCACATTACTTTTATTTGCTGGAGACTGAGGATGATATTGTTGAATCTGCATTTCATTTACTGAAAGATAAAGAAATGAATGCATGGGTGAACCCCGGTAAAAATGCAATACAATTGTATGTCCTTGGCCGGAAAAATGCGATAATTGTAAAACCACTGATTTCAAGGGCTCCATTGAAATCAATTCATAATACAAGGTATCCGGTACTTGAAAAAGTATTGGTTGATACTTTCGTTGAAAAACAGATTTTCTATTTCGTACAGGGACAGGAATTGGCAAATATTTTCAATTTTGCATTCAGCAATTTCAGCATAACCTACTCTAAAATAATAAGTTATGCCAGAAGACGTGGTATAGATAAGAAAATTGAAAAATATATAGCAGATACTGTCAATCAAAATGATATAGCCTATTTGAATGATTAGAGAGCAATCATACACCCCTGCCTGGGTTGAAACTTTCCGAAGACAACGCCAATACCGTAATGTTAATCCGGCTCTTTTCGAAAGGATGATCTATGCTTTTTCCCTGGTTGAATCGTTAGCAACTACAGGTTTAAACTTTATTTTCAAAGGAGGAACCTCTCTCATGCTTATGCCTGTTAACTCGATGAGGTTTTCAATTGATGTTGATATTATTACTTCTGAAGAGAAAAAACAAGTTGAAGTAGCATTGAATAGTTTGATCGGTAATTCAGT
>JAPLDE010000005.1:2455-3857 GCA_026391855.1 Bacteroidota bacterium
ATTCTCATCGTTTAAAGAGGATGTATCCCGTTCCCGGAAAGGAGGTCTTGATAAAGCTCACTATGTTTTTGATTATAAATCATTTGTAAACAGATTCGGTACTATTTTATTGGATGTACTTTTTGAAGAGAATCCATATTTTACACTAAACAACGCTGAGATCCGGAATCCCTGGATTGATACAACAGAACCTTATTTTCCGGTTACCATACCATCGGTTAACTCCATTCTTGGAGATAAGTTAACGGCATTTGCTCCAACAACGTCAGGGATTCCATACTGGTTAGGTGAATCAGGTAAACCCGACAAAAGAATTGAGATAATCAAACAATTATGTGATATCTCGAAGTTGATCGATTTATGTTCTGATCCCATTGAGACGAAAAATGTTTTCAGGACAATTGCCTCAAGACAGATTGATTATCGTTTCTTAAAACTTGATACTGATGATATTATTGAAGACATTTTTGAAACTGCTTTGATCCTGGCCAGAAGAGAAAGGAATAAGGCCGAGCCGGGTTTGTCGCGTTTTGCAGATCTTCAGAATGGGTTGATTATGTTCGGAGGATACCTGATTACCGGTTCTTTCAGAATTGAAGAAGCAATCACTGCCTCAGCCAAGGTAGCCTGCTTCACTCAAGCATTTCGAAACGATCATTCATTTCAGTTTGAACTATTTGTTGAGAAGACTGACATGGATGGCTGGAATATCACCCATCCTGAATATAACTTTTTGAATCGTTTGAAAAAAACCAATAAATCTGCCTTTTTCTATTGGTATAATTGTTTGTTAATGAGAAATTTGATTGATTAACACATGGAAATTATTAATACTGTCGGCCAGATTGAACGACGTACCCAGAACCGGGTAATACAACTCCTTCATAATCAATTAGGTTATGAGTACCTGGGTAATTGGGAAGAGCGGGAGAACAATTCCAATATTGAAATCGAATTCCTATCACCTTACCTGAAAAAACAAGGTTACAGTCAGACCATCATTGGAAAAGCCCTGTATGAATTGTACAAAACGGCCGGTGATCAGAACAAAAGCCTGTATGATATTAATAAAGAGGTATATAGCCTCTTACGTTATGGAGTTAAGGTAAAAGAAGAGGTAGGTGAAAATACCCGGACGGTTTGGCTGATTGACTGGAAGAACCCCTCAAACAATGAATTCTCTTTTGCCGAAGAAGTAACTGTGAAGGGAGAACATGACAAAAGACCGGATATTGTATTGTATGTCAATGGAATAGCTCTTGCTGTTCTGGAACTAAAGCGCAGTACCGTTAGTATTTCGGAGGGTATCAGGCAAAATCTCGACAACCAGAAAAAGGAATTCATCCGACCCTTCTTTGCTACCATCCAACTGGTTATGGCGGGGAACGATACAGAAGGACTA
>JAPLDE010000147.1:0-1827 GCA_026391855.1 Bacteroidota bacterium
GGATGCCTTTGAGCTGAATTACAGGTATCCGGCCAAGATGTGCTCTTTTTCTGTTCAAACTTATTTCAGAAATACCACCTCCAGTTTTACCGCCATCAGGACCCTGGGCAACGACGGGATCATGTACCACGAACTCACTAATGCCAAAGACCAGCAGTCGGCAGGTGTTGAGCTGGGTGCCGATCTGAGCCTTTTCAAATGGTGGCAGGTGAATGCCGGGACCAATCTCTACCATTATACGATCAGGGCTGATGTATATTCAACCCCCGAAAGCAAGTCGACCGATACCTGGGATGCCCGCCTCGTTTCCAATTTTGCCTTAAAATGGGGTACCCGTTTTCAGGCCACTGCCTATTATCGGGCGCCTACAGTGGATGTTCAGGGAAAATCGACAGACTTTTACGTGGTGAATCTGGCTGTCAGTCAATCTTTTATGAAGGGAAAAGCCAACCTGAGCCTGGTAGCTCAGAATATCTTTGACTCAGTGAAGTTTACCTATACTTCAGTGGGTCAGAATTTTGATAACAATTATGTTATCCATGGAGAAGGAGCGGTGTTCATGCTGAATTTCTCTTATGCTTTCAATAATTTCCAGCAAAAGCAACGCGGACGTACCGATGAAGTGAATTTTAAGGGTGGAGGGGCTTTTTAGCGGGATTATTTATTGACTTTTTTAGCGTCTTCCAGAATAACATCATACTTGTAACCGGCGCCAAAGTCCTTGTCCAGTGCGATGATCCCTTTAAATGTGGCCACGTCGCCCACTTTGAAAGTCTCCTGGGTGGTTACCGTCAGGTCGAAACTGCCTTTATCATTGGTACCATCCTGGATGTGGACCCAGTTCTTGTTCATAATGTCAGGGTTGTATTTTACCACCTGTCCGCGAACGGTTACCTCCTTATTTACCCATTTGTTCCTGTCGGCAAAAAGCCTGGCAATGGTAATGCCGCCTTTTGCCGGGTCTACTTTAATGCCGGTATTTTGTTCAACCTTGACTTTCCCCATGGTGGCGGGCGCTCCGGCAGGGGTGCCGGCAGGCATACCAGCAGGGGTTCCGGCCGGTGGTGTTGCAGGTGTTGAGGCGGCAAAATTCGGCTGATCACTGAATTCACTCACAAAAAGAATACTTTCAAAGGTCCTTTTTAACTCCTTGCTCTCCATGTTTTTCATTTCCATACCATTCTGGTAGTAGTAGGTCTCTCCTTTTTTGATCTCTCGTTTCCCGATGGCAATCCAATAATCATGGTCGTTCTCAAATACTTTCAAATAGGTGTAGGAAGGAGATTGCAGCACTTCCAGTACGCTGACCGTATGGATATTGGGATTGGTACTGGCCTGATCTTTCTGTTCTGTCTTCGTCTTGCAGGCTGTAAAGGCAATCATCAAACCAGCCAGTAAAATAATGATATTCAGGTGTTTGGATAAGGATTTCATATCTTCAGGTGGATTTAGGTTGATTTGTTTACTATTGATTTTTTCTGAGGTGCAAAAGTAAACATTTCCGGGTTTCATTATAGCGAACCATTGAATGCACAAATATGTTCATTCAAATAAAGTTTTTAAATCTTCCCTGAAATTGTTCTCCTATTCATGATATTCTTCTTCGGTTCATCCACTTATGAACTGTGTTCAGTGGATATATTTTCTTAAATTCTTCAATATCTTCCCGTTTAATTCTCAAATTTATAGGATGGTTACGACTGAAAACAGGATCTTTTCATTTCGTTTCATTTCGCTGAGAAATTCCTTTAAAAAATTTCTCCTTCATTTGAAACTGCTTGTATTACTGGGAGTTGCATATTGCCTTGGCTTATCTGCCGTCCTGAC
>JAPLDE010000147.1:1895-8174 GCA_026391855.1 Bacteroidota bacterium
CCCAAAACACGGAACAAGGGTACCGGCACGAACCATCCGGCACATTTTTCCCTGAAAGGACAGGCAATTTCAGCATGATTGGTCCGAAACAATACGACGCTGAAGGAAAAGATGTAGGGGTAGGATACAGGACCCTCAGCGAAATAGAACTGACCCAATATATTTACCCTGCCTCGGAAAACGGGAAGGTATTATCCCTTGAAGATCATTTTAATGACTATATTCAGGTGATTCTGTCACAATACAAAGGAGCCGGACTTAAGACAAAAAAACAGGTCAGGGCCCAGGGCATAAAAGGCAAATATGCCGAGTTCAGGTATTCAGAAGTTTTCCATGGACAGGTTGAACCGCTGGCTTCGCTGTTCTATCTTTTCCAGGACAAAGGATGGTTTATCAAGCTCAGAATTACCTATAAATCAGGCTATTTTATCGTTCATGAGAAGGAGATCAGGGAATATCTCGACAATATTCCATGGCCGTCGCAAGACCTTAAATAATTTGAAAATGTGACAGTTTGGAAATTTGAAAATGAACCCGAACACTTGAACACCTGAACACCTGAATACCTAATTCATTACCTTTGCTGCACCTTTTATTCAGACTTTTATTCACTAAGTTACAAATTTATGAAGGAGGAGATTTTTCAGCTGTTGTTTGCCCAAGCCAGGGAGATGGGAGAGGAAACCGGACAGACAAACCTGCTGAACCCTACAGTAGAAACAAAACTGTATCACAGGGATGGTAACCTCGACAGCCTGGGGCTGGTCACTTTTATAGCCGGTGTGGAAGAAAAGATCAGTGACAAATTTGGCGTGGATATCCTTATTGTTGATGAAAAAGCCATGAGCCAGGTGTCCTCACCTTTTATTTCCGTACAATCCCTGGCCGACTATGTAGAGAAACTGCTTCAAAACGAATCCGGGGAATGAGCACCGTAGCCATAATTACCGGCACCCGCAAGGGTTTGGGAAGGGAACTCTGCCTGCATTACCTGCAGCAGGGTTTTATGATAGCCGGATGCAGCCGGGGTGAAAGCAGCATCGATCATCCTAATTACGATCATTATTCCCTGGATGTTTCCGAAGAAAAAAAGGCGGTCGCCATGATCAGGGAAGTGTATCGCAAACATGGTAAAATCGACGTTCTGATCAACAATGCCGGCATCGCCTCGATGAACCCTATTCCTTTAAGCCCGGCAAGCACTGCACTCAGGATACTCAATACCAATTACATAGGAACTTTTATCTTCCTTCGGGAGGTCGGTAAGATCATGCTGAAAAAAAAATATGGCAGGATCGTTAACTTCACCACGGTTGCGACTCCGCTGAAACTGGAAGGGGAAGCCCTGTACGCTTCCAGCAAGGCTGCCGTTGAAACCCTTACCAAGATCGCTTCCCGGGAATTCGCTTCTTCCGGAATTACCGTCAATGCTGTAGGACCAACACCCATTCCCACCGACCTGATCAAAAATGTTCCCAAAGACAAGATGGAAGCCCTCCTGGCTCAGCAGGCCATTAAAAGATTCGGCAATGTCGATGACCTTAAAAACGTGATCGATTTTTTTATCAGTGAAAAAAGCGACTTCATCACCGGCCAGGTCATCTACCTGGGAGGTGTGACCAATTAAACCGATATGTCCTGGATATTCGACAAGTTTAACAGTCATCCCGGGCTGCCGGCCATTATCTGTAACCATAAGGTTTATACCTATCACGACCTCAATAACAGGGTTGAATGGTATCTGCTCTTTTTAAAGGACCATGGGATACAACCGGGAAATGTTGTCGGACTATTGTCGGAATTCACCTTTGAAGCCACCGCTTTGCTGCTGGCCCTGGCAAAATCATGCAACATCGCCGTCCCGCTCGATCCCGGCAACATTACCGATCTGGATGAAACCATCAGGCAGGCACAGATCGATCACCTGGTAAGGTTCAGAGAGGAAATCCCTGAATTCCTTAATATTGCGCCAGGTTCAGATAAACATCCGCTGATCAGGACCTTACAACAGGAAAAAAAAGCAGGACTTATCCTTTTCTCCAGCGGAACTACCGGCAAACCTAAAGTGATGCTGCACGACCTCACCCGCCTGATCGATAATTATCAGAATACCAGGGTAAAATCAACCAACTCATTGATCCTGCTCGGTTTTGACCATATTGGCGGGCTGGATTCCCTGTTCAGGCTGTTGTCGATTTGCGCCACTATCACCCTTCCGCATTCCCGTCAACCGGCTGACATTTGCCAACTGATTGAAGACCACAAGGTTAATGTGCTTCCAACGACGCCTACTTTTCTGAATCTGCTGATCATTTCGGAAGCATATAAACAATATGATCTGTCGAGCCTGGAAATCATCGGTTTCGGTGCGGAAGCCATATCAGCTGCCCTGCTCAAAAAAATTAAAGTGATTTTTCCAGCCGTCAGGCTTCAGCAGAAATTTGGCACTTCCGAGACCAACGCCATCCGGATCTTTAATAATGCCGGAGATGAACAGTTTTTCAGGATCAACGACCCCAATGTTCAATATAAGATCGTTGACAATGAACTATGGCTGAAAAGCAGTAACAACATCCTGGGATACCTGAACATGGAAACCGACCAGTTTGAGAATGGATGGTTTAAAACCGGTGACCTGGTGGAGTCCCGTGGTGAATACATGAAGGTGATGGGCAGGAAAAAGGAAGTCATTAATGTTGGCGGGGAAAAAGTCCTTCCTTCAATTGTTGAGGAAGTTCTTCTTCAACACCCTGATATTCTGGATTGTAAGGTTTATGGGATGGAAAACCTGCTGACCGGGCAGGTGGTAGCCGCCGATGTGGTCATCTCACCCGCGACAGATATGGACAATTTCAAACCCCGTATAAAAAAATATTGCAGGGAGAAACTTCTTGCTTTCCAGGTCCCTGTAAAAATCAACATAGTGGAGGAAATTACCCTGAGTTCCAGAAACAAGAAGGTAAGGAGCAATCTGTAAAAAATGGATCAGAAAAAACAACTGGTACTGGCTTTTGACCATGAGCTTCCCCTGGGCGGGATCACCGGCACCTATGATCAGGCTATTTTTGAACCGACCCGCCAGGTCATCGAATCAGCTAACAAACTGGGAGTAAAAGTCTGCCTGTTTACGGATATCCTTTCCTTGTTGTTCTTCAGGAAACACCTTGTTCCTGAGTTCACCGAACCGTATACCAGGCAATTGCAATATGCACTGGAATGCGGTCATGAGGTGCAGCTTCACCTTCATCCGCATTGGATAGATACCCGGCTTGAAAACGGCCGTTTTGTGCCTTCCGGCTCTTTCGGACTGGGTGATTTTGCCGGTAAAGGGTATCCCGGGAATATTGAAGGAATTGTTGCCCAGGGGGTTCAGGAACTTACTGCCATTTGCCGGACGGTCAGACCTGATTATCAATGTATTGCTTTCAGGGCAGGAGGGTTTAATCTGCACCCCGAAACATCCCGCATCCTTACTGCCCTGCATAGCCAGGGCATTCGTATCGACAGCAGCATACCAAGGGATTTTTATTATCGTTCGGCTTTTTCAGAAATCAACTATAAAAACACGCCTGAACCCTGCAACTGGACCATTCCCCTTTCCGGACCGGTCAACGGCCAGGCTGAAAATGGCCTGCTGGAAGTGCCCATCGCTACGAAACCTGCCGGATTGATCACCAACCTGAAGCACCTGTACAATAAAAAAAAATATAGCCAACGGGCATACGTGACGGGCAAAACGCTCCACTCGGGCAATGTCAGCAAACTGGACAAACTCCGCTTTGTTTTCTCGGTCAGGATGCTGGGATTCGATACCTGGACCATGAATGTAAATGACCTGATAAAGATCCTTCAGTATAACCTTCAGAAATACAGAAAGGACGAATCCATTATTCTGAGTTCAGTCTCCCATCCCAAAAACATGGGAAGATATTCCATCGGCCTGATGGAAGCATTTATCCTTGATACCATGCGTAAACATCCTGATCTTCAATTCACTACATTTGAAGAAATAAATATGACAAATCCTTAATCACATCCATGGCGCTGCTCTACCAGATAAACACCTTGCTAAAACGGTTCTTTCCGGAAAAAATGTATAAAAATATCCGGTTGAAGCTTCTGAAAATCAATCAGTCACGTCTTCATACCTTTACTGAAGAGGAGATGAAAAGGATACTAACGGAAGAATTGGGTATCGCAGAAGGGGCAACTGTGTTTATCCATAGTTCGATGAACCAGCTTAAGATCGATTTTCCGTTTTTCAAACTCATCAGGTTGTTGCAGGACATTGTTGGGCAAGAAGGTACACTGCTCTTCCCCTGCTGGCAGAATGCGGAAGATCTGAAGACATATGCCGCCCACTCCATTTTTGATGTCAGAAGAACACCCACCAGCTTGGGACTGTTACCTGAATTTGTCAGACGTCAGAAAGGTGCTTACCGTAGCCTTTCCCCTTTCAATTCGGTGACCGCCATCGGGAAAAATGCAAGGGAAATGATTAAGGATCATCACCTGGATGAATTGTCATGCGGGGTGAAAAGTCCATTTTACAAGCTGACAGAAGCCGGCGGCATTATTGTGGGTATTGGAGTTTCCACCCGTTACCTTACATTCGTTCATTGTATTGAAGACACTTTCCCCGGTAAGTTCCCTATGCAAACCAGGGAAACCGAATCAACTATCTTTAACGTTAAAACTGCTGAAAATGAGGTTGTTGAAGTGTCTGTTAAACTTCCGCATACCAACATTGCCCACCGGAATATCCCTGCCTTCCTGAAAAAAAATATTAAGCCGGATATCGCCTGTGACCTGAAAATTAAAGGGACGAGTTTCTTTAAAGCCGATGCTAAGAGGCTTTATCAGAAGATGCAGGAACTGGCAAAGAAAGGAATTACCATCTATTCTGCTTAAAACCACATATGAACAGCTAATAGAATACTATTTAATTGAAATTCAAATACATACTAACTTAATCAATTTACAAAAATGAACCTGGACGACTGCATCAGATTTACTAACGAAAACCAAATTTGTTATTTAGCTACATCAGAAAACAACCAACCCAGGGTAAGAGCCTTACATTTTTGGTTTGCCGATAACAGCGGTTTCTACTTCCAAACCGGTTCCAATAAAGATTTTACACGGCAGCTGGTAGAAAATCCCAAAACCGAAGTTTGCTTTTACCATCATGAAAAAATGATAGGTACCATGTTACGTCTTACCGGGGAAGTAGAGTTCCTGACAGACAGGGCGTTAAAGGAGAAAGCGATTCAAGACCGGCCTTATCTGAAAGAATTTGGCCTTACCGCTGACAGCCCCGGTATGATCATCTTCAGAATTGCTCATGGTCAGGGGCATTTCTGGACGATGGAAAACAATTTTAAACCCAAAGAGATTATCGCGTTTTAGGAAGATGGACGGTTTAACCGGCATAAAGGATGGACGCTGACAGTATTATTATCGGCGCGGGACCGTCGGGTTTATTCACGGCTATTCATCTGAAAGACAGCAAAATAATTATCCTTGAGAAAAACAAAACCCCAGGGAATAAGCTGCTGATCTCCGGTTCCGGACAGTGTAACCTGACCCACCAGGGGAATATAAGGGATTTCCTCACCCATTACGGGACTAACGGCTCATTTCTTAAAACAGCCCTTTACGCCTTTTCAAACCAGGAGTTGATTGATTTTTTCGAAGAAAGGGGACTGAAAATGGTTGCCGACAAAAATGGAAAGGTCTTTCCGCAAAGTTACCGGGCCGGGGATGTTCTGCAGGTATTGCTGGATGAGTGCACCAGGAAAAAGGTGACGATCATCACAGATTCGGCTGTGATAAATGTGAAAACGACTGCAGGGAAATTCACGCTAAACACGGCCGACAATGAGTATTCCTGCCAGAACCTGGTGATCTCAACAGGCGGATTATCCTATCCTTCCACGGGGTCAACAGGCGATGGCTACCATTTTGCGGGATTGTTAGGGCATCGCATTGTGCCAACCAGGCCCGCTTTATGTCCTGTATTCATCAATGACTTCTCCATGGCAGCATTGGCAGGCATTTCATTGCAGGAAAGATCCGTTTACCTTTATCGGGATAATAAAAAGATCGGTGAACATCGCGGGGATATTTTGTTTACCCACAAAGGCATATCTGGCCCCGGCATTCTTGACTTTTCCAGGTGGGTTCATGATGGGGATGTATTGAAGATCAACCTTATCGATCAAAAAAACGATCAATTCCGGAAGACTTTTCTTGATCATTATGAAAAGGAAGGCAAAA
>JAPLDE010000147.1:8188-17202 GCA_026391855.1 Bacteroidota bacterium
AAATCAACCTGGACCCCGCGGAAAAGCTGGGGAGTATTGATAAAATGATGAGGGGGCGACTCGAGCTATTGCTATGTGAATACTCCTTCCCGGTTGAAAGGGTAGGAGGTTATAAAATAGCCATGGTTACAGCAGGAGGCGTTTCCCTTCAGGAAATTTCCCCTAAAACCATGGAATCAAAGATCGTTAAAAATCTATATTTTACTGGAGAAGTTATTGATATTGATGGAGATACAGGGGGTTACAACCTTCAGGCGGCGTTTTCCACGGGGTTTCTTGCAGGGAGATCAGCAGGCAAAATTTTGTAGGGACACGATATATCGTGTCCCTACGAAATGCTGATAACTGGCTGCCTGGGAACGTATACGATTGGACACGATGTATCGTGTCCCTACGACTGCCTACTGCCTACTGCCTACTGCCTACTGCCTACTGCCTACTGCCTACTGCCTACTGCCTACTGCCTACTGCCTACTGCCTACTGCCGACTGTTTAAAAATCCCCCTCGTCCTGCTGCTGATTATTGTCTTCCGGCCGGCGTTGCTTCTTGGGTTTGCCATTCTTGCCAATTTTGTAAGTAAACCCAAGGTAGACCACCTGCGATTCCCTTCTTCTCTCGAAGCTGCTGGTGAAGTTCTCCCCTGTACTTACATTTCTGAAGCTGGAAGTGTTGAAGAGATCGCTGATCCTGATACTGACACTGGCCTTTTCGTTCCAGAATTCCTTCCTGACCGCCAGGTCGGCTGCGTACATCTCTTTCATGGTCCCCTGGGGAGTTACCATCGGACCGCGGTAAAAACCGTTCAGCTGGATCACCAGCTTGGCAGGTAAGGTAAAGGTGTTGTTCAACCGGGAAGTCCAGCTGTAGTTGTCGTTGGTCAGGGCGTTGCTCACATTGTCACCCTTGATCTTCGTACGGAAATAGCTGAAATTGGCGTTAACCCTCCACCACTTGACAACCGGATGGTCCAGGATCAGCTCAATACCATAGGAAGTTCCCCGGCTCAGGTTCAGGGCAGTCATGTTCATTACATTCTGGGCATCCAGAAAAGCATATCTTTTGATTACGTCTTTAATATCCCTGTAAAATACTGTTCCATTGAAAGTTGACTTCTTAAAATACTTCGAATATCCCAACTCATAAATGCTCACATATTCCGGGTTTAGTTTCGGGTTACCATAGCGGATGGAATTCGGCATATCGCTATAGTCCTTGAATGGGTTGAGGGAATGCATATCCGGACGGTTCACCCGTCGGCTCACACTCAGTTGGATCTCCTGTTCGGAGGGAAGTTTACGTGTTATATGAATGGAAGGGTAATAACTGGTATAATTTTTTGTAAACTGCTCATTCATAGTCTTTTGGTCTGCCTTAGTAGAGGCATTTTCTACCCTTATTCCGACCTGAAAGGTGTATTTTTCGAACGACATTCCTAAAATTCCATAGAGCGCGTTGATTTTTTCATGGTAAATGAAACGATTGCTGGTCAGCGTATCCTCCAGCCAGTTTTCGTTTGCTTCTATAACCCTGGTAACCCCCTTCCAGTTTGATCACATCGTTGAAAGGATGAACATAGTTCAGCTGGATGTTCAGGTTATCCCTGTTTCCCAAGGTATTAGACCGCTGTCTTTCTTCCATCGGGCCGGAAAAAGCAGGGTCATAGGTAGTCTGAAGACGCTCAGACGGTTCACCTTCGATGTTAGTGTTATAAACGGCATCCAGCGTTAGTTCCTGCCCTTTGCGGTTAAAGGTCCTTCGATAGTTTAGAACATAATCGTTGGAATAATTGCTTTCTGTCCCGTTGTTATCAAGTGTGTAATTCCCGATGAGTGAATCATTGATATTAAAGGTTGAATTATAGGAGAATTCATGCTCCTTCCCGTTACTGCTGCTATACATCCAGGAAAAAAGCAGGGAGTTGCGGTCGTTGATGGTATAATCCATCCCAAGTTTATACCCTCCGGATTGACGTCTGCGCCAGTTGTCGGATTTTTGCCTGATCAGGGAATATGCAGTATCATATTCAGTAGTCCGGGTCATGTTTCCCCAGCCTCTTCGTTTGTCATTGCGGGCATCCACCGAACCGAAAATATTGATCTTGCCAATGTTGTAGTTCAGGTTAACGGAACCGTTGTATTTATCGCCTGTTCCTGCATTCAGGGATACCTGGCCGTTAAAACCCATGTCTCTTTTCTTTTTCAGTTTGATGTTGATGATACCCGACATGCCTTCAGGGTTATACCTGGCGGAAGGGTTGGTGATGATCTCAACTGTTTCAATCGAGCTGGCGGGTATCTGGTCGAGCCTTGTCCCTGTGATCCCGGAAGGCCTGCCGTCGATAAGCAGGGTCACATTGGCATCCCCTCTCAGACTGACTCCTCCGTTTTCATCAACAGTAACCGAAGGAACATTCTGCAGCACATCCACTGCCGATCCCCCCAGGGTGGCAATATTCTTTTCCACATTGATCACCTTTCGGTCGAGGTTAAACTCCATAGCCGGTCTGTCACCGGTTATGGTTACCTCATTCAGCCGGGTTGATACGGAGGATAATTCTATTTTTCCCAGGTTAACTTCCGGTGATTTTGGGTTAACAATCACATCACCCAGCTTTTTATTTGAATATCCAAGAAAAGTAGCGACAAGATAGTATTTGCCGAAAGAGACTTTGGTCAGCTTGAAAATTCCTTTTTCATTGGTCACACCTCCATTCACCATCGATGAGTCCTTTGCCCTGAATAATGCCACATTGGCATATTCAACGGGTTTCCCTGAAACCTGGTCAATGATGGTCCCCATAACCACTCCGATGGCCTCACGGGGCTGGTTGGGGTCGAATCCGTGACGGTCCTGGGAAAAAGCAGAAAGCGAAAACAATATGATGAAGGGTATCAGGAAAAACAGGCAATTATGCTTCATAAATAAATGTAATGATTTGAGATGAATTTGCAAAGTTAGACAAATGCTTATTAATATGGTTTAATGCCGGGGTCAGACTCCGGCAATCTTGCATTTTTTGTAGTGTGGCAACACCAGGGTGAAGAAGTAGATGAGGGAGAGGATGCACAACAGGCTGCAGCACAGGAAGGCAATGGTCAGGTTTGTCCATTGGGAAAGGAAGCCGATGGTCACCATTCCCAGGCCTATTCCCAGGTCCAGGGCGGTAAACATGGTAGAATTGGCGGCACCCCTGCGGTAGGGTTCTATCATATTGTTCACCATGGCCTGGAAGGTGGGCATGATAACCCCCCCTCCGAATCCCAGCAACAGGGCAGCAATAAAATACCCGGGAACGGACTTCCAGGAGGCAAGGAGAATAAAACCGGTGGCAACAATTACATTCCCGACACCCACCAGAGTTGCAGGCCCCTTTTTGTCGAAGATCCTTCCGGCTGACGACCGGGAAACAGACACTCCGATAGCATAAAGAAAGAAAAAGAGCCCGGGGTTTTTTATGCCAATCTCCTTTCCGTAAAGGGTAATAAAACTGATCAATCCTCCATATGTGATATTGAGTGTCAATAAGTTAAGAGAAACAGGCACGGCCTTTTTTTCCAGTAATCCTTTCAGTTTTACCTTTCCTCCGTTTAGGGGAACATAGCCGGGATACCGGGCCTGGGTAGCCAGTATCCACCCGGCCAGGCTTAAAAGGAATCCGCTGAAAAACAATAAGGAATAGTGATTCTGATTCAATATCAACATTCCTAGCAGGGGCCCCACTGCCATGGCAAGGGTGAAAGATAATCCGAAGATCCCGATACCTTCTCCCCGCCGTGAAGGTGGCACCATGTCGACGATCAGTGTATTGCCCGCGGTGGATGTCACTCCCCAGGCAAATCCGTGCATAAAGCGAAGAGCCAGCAGCAATGCGACTGAGGTTGCGACAATATAAAGGTTAAAAAGCAGGGTAAAGATGATAAAAGAGACAAGAAAGATGAGTCTTCGCCCAAGCGCATCGATGGTAACCCCTGTAAAGGGTCGTATGATCAGGGCTGCCAGGGTATAACTTGCCAGTATTAATCCAACCAGGCTGTTTTTCCCTTTCAGTACTTCCACCACATAAATGGGTAATATCGGAACCAGGAAGTAGAAAGCAGTGAACATCAAAAAGTTAGCAAAACTCAGTAGGATAAAATTCCTTGTCCATAACCGGGCTTTCACTGGTTTTCCTTCTGTCATTGGATTTGTTTCGTCGAAGCCGGGTTTGCAGGTTGTTTTACCACTTTCCCTGCTGTCACCGGGGGGCCGGGTCTGTCAGGAAGCAGACCAGACATTGGTCGGCAAAATTAATGCTTTTATCGCGGGGTGTCCTCCTGAGAATGATAGTTGCTGAAATTTTTTTCAAAAAGTTTTCCATTTTATAGTGTAAAATGCATCTATAAGTATTATAAACCGGGAATTTTCGACATAACGAAAACCAGCCCCGGAAATATTGTAATTTTGTAATACTAAATCAATTAGAAAGATGAAGACGAGTAAAGTGGATGAAGACCTCACGTATAAGAATATCATGAAGATGTTCCGTGAGACAAGAAAAGATTTTAAAGAAAGCCAACGACGGTCTAAGGAAACTGACAAACAGATTAAGGAAACTGACAAACAGATTAAGGAAACTGACAAACAGATTAAGGAAACTGACAAAATGGTTAAGGAAACCAGCAGACAAATGAAAGAAACCGATAAAAAGATTAATAAACTGGAAGGTTTCTTTTCAAGTCAGTGGGGAAAATTCATCGAATCTCTGGTAGAAGGAGATCTGGTTAAATTATTAAATAACAGGAACATAAATATTAATTTTACCTCCACCAGCAACAAACTTCTTTTTCAGGGAAAGGAATACGAATTTGACATTCTGGCGGTGAATGCTGATGAGATCGTTGTTGTAGAGGTTAAAACCAACCTGAAAGTGGAGGATATCAGATGGTTTTTGGATAAACTCACCCTTTTCCGAACGGTTTTTAAAAAATATGAAACGTATCAGGTTTATGGAGCTGTTGCTTACCTGAAAGCGACTGAGGCAGCCGATAAATTCGCTTACCGCAATGGACTTTTTGTAATTAAAGCAACCGGGAACAGCGCCATCATCAACAATGACAAAGAGTTTGTGCCTAGGAAGTTTTAGTGATCCTTCTTGCATTCTTGCATTCTTGCATTCTTGCATTAAAATCCTACTATTCCCACTGAACATTCCGGTTCATGGTATAAAAGAACCATCTATATCACCGGTGCAGAGACCGTTGATGTTCTGATTGACGATGGTACTGTTGGGAATCGTTATTGTGGGGCTTTCGTAAACCCAGTTTTTTTGAATAAAATCAGGGATCAGTCCCACAAATCGCCTGGTAATATTCAGGGCATCGGTCGTGTTCACATAATTGGTAACATCGGTATCGGCAGCTTTTTTCTGCAGGTCGGTAAAGGTTTCGAGAGTAACGAAGTATTTCATCACCTGGAGTGCATCGGCTGAGTTGGATCCACCCCAGGGAGCATTGGAGGAACAGGACAAGTAATAGGTACCGGGAGGGGTGCCGGTGATGCTGTAAAACCCGCTTGAATTCGTAGTGGTGGTGGCCACTACGCCTCCGCCCAGTCTGAGCTTAACGGTCACATTAGGCAAGGGCGTTGCCGCAGCATTGTTGTATCTAACATACCCCCTCACCTTGGTCAACCCCAGGGGAACCAGTTCGTAATAACTGCGTTTTTCAACCTGAAGGACCTCTTTGGTTACCGTATCCTGCAAAAAAGCGATAACTGAACAGTTTGCCTGGACCCAACCAGGGTCCATGGTGAAGGTAAGCGGCACGTTGACCATGGTATTGGTCATCAGGTTCACAGGAACCCCGCCGGCATTGGGAACCATCAGCCTGACGGAATTATTTACCTGGGTCTGGCTAAACCAGGCGAAAGGGATTGCTGATTCGGTAACGGCCACCCTGAGGACCAGGTTGGGATGCTGAACAGGAGCCATGCGGTAAAGGATCACATTAAGGCTGTAGTTGTTGCCCGAATGTGACCCGAAAATCTTGATATCGAAGGGAGTAAGCTCAGTGATCCGCTGATTGTAGAGGTTGTTGTATTCATTAAAAGCATTCACATTACCGGGATAAGTCAGCAGTCCGTCAAAAAATCCGGTGGGATATCCCTGGACATTATAGTAATTCAGCCTGTCGGATGAGGCCGCACTGGAAAAAGGATCTCCTGTTGGTGAATGGTATTCGAGGACAGCCAGTTTCTTACCTGCATAAATCAGGTCATGAATAGCCTGGTCGGAGGCAGGGCATTGCACACACCAGACCGCAGTCGCTATTTCGGTAAGGACATACTTCCGCTCAACCAGGGTTAACGTTTTTATTTCTTTGTTGACAGTGTCATTGGTAACATCCTGGTCAGCAGGTAATCCGCAATAAGCTTCCACCCGGTAATAATCGTTCACCTGGGTCAGTGTATACGCCTGAAAATCAACGGTATCATAAGCGGCGGCGGACAGTTGCGAAATGTTTTGAAAACTGTTATACACAATGTTGTTGTTACCGTCATAAATCTTGCAAACTACCGGAATCTGGGTTTCGTTATTCTGCCCGTTGTTGAATACCAATACTTTGGGAACAAAAACAGCATTGGGAAGCTGGATATCTTCGTTCACAACGGAGCTGACCTTAATATCATGGGCAGGCGGTTGAAATAATCTTACATTGTCAATAGATAAGCTGCTGATATTCTGAGAATTACCCTGAAAGAAGAAACAAAACTGGAACAGAGGACTGTTAAAACCGGGATAATTGATCACCACAGTCTGCTGGGAAGGAGGTATCGATTCCAGGGGCACCGTGCTCCAGAGTGTAGTCCAGATCCCGTTGTTGTTCCTGGCTGCCAGACCGATCGAATATCCTGCGTTCAGATGCTGAAGGCTGTAATCGAAGGATAGCTTCACCAATGTCTGGCCTGTAAGGTCAAAAGCGGGAGAGACAAGCCGGGTGACATTGAAAAAAGAAGGTGAACCCGATAATCTCGCTTCGGGTGCCTGCCCGCCGGCATTCTGAGTAGGAGATTGCGACCAGTTACCGGGCTGAAGGTCAATGGTCCAGCCTGCCGGAGGCCATGAATTACCAAAGGATTCAACATACAGATCCTGTGTATAGGCAGCAAAATCAATAAAAATTATAAAGAGGAAGACTGAAATTCTTACAGGGAAAATAATTGCAGCGGACATAAAAATTGACTTCTTCATCTTAAGATTACGTGTCGAATATAACAAAAATAATCAGGCATTGTTTTTTTTACCCGGCAGAGTTTTTTGAAAAAGTCCCCGGATCTGCCATAGAATAAATTAAATGTATACATTTAGCCCTTTACATCTGTTTATAAAATAATCATCACATATTGAACATTTTCAGTATTTTAACTGTTCGTTAACATAATAATTGACACTCATTTGTACAGGATAACTTCACAATTGGACCTAACTTCCGAATCCATTCTGAAAAACAGGGAGGATTTCCTTGAGATACTGTCGGAGTATAAATCGGAACTGAAAAAGGTAAGGTACGGAGCCCCGGAACAGGCGGTTAAGAAGCACAAAGAAAGAGGCAAACTCCTGGCCAGGGAAAGGATCGATCTGCTGGTCGACACAAACACTCCTTTTCTGGAATTATCGCCAATGGCAGCCTATGGCCAGTACGACAACCAGTTTCCATCTGCCGGGATCATCACCGGGATTGGCATTATTCATGGCAGGGAGACCATGATCGTGGCCAATGATGCTACTGTTAAAGGCGGGACATATACCAGGGAAACCATCAAAAAGCATGTCCGTGCGCAGGAGATCGCCATGGAGAACCATCTTCCATGCGTTTACATGGTTGATTCGGGCGGGGTCTTTTTACCGGAGCAGGCGAATGTTTTTCCCGACAAGTACGATTTTGGACGTTTTTTTTACAACCAGGCCAGACTGTCGGCCTCAGGAATCCCGCAGATCGCTATCGTGATGGGGTCGTGTACTGCCGGTGGAGCTTATGTACCGGCCATGAGCGACGAGGTGATCATTGTCAGGAACCAGGGAACCATCTTTATTGGCGGACCTCCGCTGGTTAAAGCCGCTACCGGGGAGGAGGTGACGGCAGAGGAGCTTGGAGGGGCTGATGTACATACCTCTATGTCGGGAGTTGCCGATCACCTGGCTGATGACGACCATCATGCCATCCAGATCTGCAGAAATATCTTCCAGACCTTAGAAAAAAGAGAGAAACAATTGCTGGAGATCCTTCCGGCAGAAGAACCTTATTATGATCCACGCGAACTTTACTATCTGGCACCGGTTGACCTGAAAAAGCCGGTTGATGCCAGGGAGATCATTGCGCGTATGGTGGATGGCAGCCGTTTTCATGAGTTTAAGGCCAGGTATGCCACCACCCTGGTTACCGGTTTTGCACATATTATGGGCTTTCCCATAGGCATACTTGCCAACAACGGGGTCATCTTCTCGGAAACAGCCCTGAAAGGTGCCCATTTTATCGAACTCTGTGCTACACGGAAGGTGCCAATATTGTTCCTTCAGAATATCACCGGGTTCATCGTCGGTAAAGAATATGAACGAAAGGGTATCGCCCGTGACGGGGCCAAGCTTGTCCATGCCGTGGCTAATGCCGATGTGCCAAAATTCACTGTCATCTTCGGAGGTTCTTTCGGAGCCGGTAACTATGCCATGGCCGGCAGGGCCTACCAGCCCAGGTTACTGTTTATGTGGCCGAATGCAAAGATCTCGGTCATGGGCGGTGAACAGGCCTCCGGTGTCCTTATCCAGGTAAAGGAAGAACAACTCCGTTCGGCAGGGAAAGAGATGGATCCCGGAGAAAGAGAAAAACTCAGGAAGGCCATCCTTGAGAAGTACGCCACAGAGGGATCGGCTTTTTTCAGTACCTCGCGCCTCTGGGACGACGGGATCATCGACCCGGTGGATACCCGGAAAGTTATCGCCATGGGTATCGCCATGTCATTAAATAAAAAATTCCCCGAT
>JAPLDE010000048.1:0-10070 GCA_026391855.1 Bacteroidota bacterium
TGAATTAAAAAAATTGCTGACATTAAAATTTCAGTTTTTTCAAGACGAAAATGTACTAATTTACCCCGTTTGATGTATAGAATGGCAGACGGGCAGGCCCCAAAGGAGCCATGGTTGAGGAAGGTGATAGCAGGGTCGAGCATCCACATAGAACAAAATAGAATTTAAGTTAATCGATTATTATTTACAGGCAACAATGGCTATCATTCTGTTTATCAATTCATTAGAAATAATCTTCATATCGTTTTCCTGTAAGCATTGATGAATGAATGCAGGTGAAACACGGACTTTCCGGTAATCGCTTACCTTCTGTTGCCAGCCGTGAGGACTGTTTTCATGTAGCAAGTCAGTAACAGTCACATAATCAGTGCTATATTCAAGAAAGCAGGTCAGGATCCTGTTTTCATCACTCTTTACGGGGATAAAGCGGCTGCTTCCTATTAATTCCTGTGTATAATCTCTGAAGGAAAGAATGAGCTTACCACCATTATCAAGGGAATCCGCACAATCGGCAATAAACTGATTGATTTCTTGCAGGTTATCAAGGTGGGTCAGGGTATCTCCCCAGCAAAGAATCAGTTCAGGTTTTTGATCCTTATAAAGACCGACGGCTTTGATGTCTTCCATTATCGCTTCAACATTCAGGTCCTGGCAGTTTTGTTGTAAATCCGATAGAAGCTGATGGTTGAAATCGATGGCTTTTACCTGGAAACCGCTATCAGCCATGGCAGCACTCTGTATTCCGTTGCCTGCTCCAAGGTCAAGAGCGAGGGTGGATGATTGCGGTTTAATGTTATGAGTCTCAAGAAAATGAAGAAATTCACCTCTTTTCTCCTCAAAATCACCCATCATCCAGGAATAGAAGGAAGCCAGGTGGTTGTCGTAGTGGTATTCCTGAAAGATGTTGTTTGACCGATCCGGGCGTTGCCGTCGGAGATAAAGCGGGCAGAAAGGGGTTTCCGGTATTTGGATGACAGACCAAGCAACAGGTTAAGGATCTGTTTCACCCTGAGCGGATCTTCATCAATACCAATGGGATAGGTGTCGATACCCAGGCCTGAGTGAAGGGAAAGGAATATGTTTCGTTCAATGGTGAAGTTACCAGTTTCATATTCATCGGCCAGTTCGAAATCTTCAAGGCAGGGGAACATCAGCCCGCAAAGCCCGACAGGCAAAGGGTTCTCCTCCCTGACAAAGCGGGACAGGCTGACATAGGTATCGCTGGTTACAGAATTGCTGAAATCCCCGTGGATCCTTTTAGTCAGGTTTACCAGGCTGCTGTTTCCATCCCACATGGGGGCTATAGAGGAGTCGATTCCAAGGAAGTCGTGTTCAGCGCGGAAGAGCCCGATAATCTCATCCCAAACCTCTTTCATCCGGAACAGCCAGGTATGAAGACTGTTGCATCCTTCGGCAAGGTCGGTCGGCTGCAGCCCGATACTGAAGCCATCCTGGAGATACCGTGCCGCAGGAAAAAAGGGAGAAGAATAAGTATTCGTAAAAGTGTAAGAAAACCGGAAGGTATTATCAGGATTGTTACGAATCATCGTAAAGAGAATGTCAACATCATCAAGGCTCACATAATCAGTGATTTCCAGGTTAAAAGAGATGTTTTCAGATTGAAGAAAGGCAGGCAGTTGCCCGTGGGTCTCTTCCCGGGTCAGGGTTCCGGCGCCGATATACAGGTCCTCATTTCTGAAAGTTGCATCCAGTTCAGCCAGGCTGAGGCTGTTGCTGACCAACCGCCTGGTCTGAACCTCAAAACCATGATCAATCAGTAAGCTAGCCAGGTAATCAAGCCTTGAAATATCTGATAATGAGGGTTTTGATGAAAACAAGCAAATAGTTCGTATTATTTTTTTTAACATATTGACTGGTTTAAAAATTGCCCTGAATTTAGCTTTCAAAAGTAAGCACTATCTTATCTAACTTTGCCGAAAAGCTTTTATTTATGATGTGTGTCTATTATCGTTCTGTTGATCCGTACTTCAACCTGGCTACCGAAGAGTATTTGCTGAAGGAATTCAGCGATGAGTTTTTTACCCTTTGGAGGAACTCACCCTCCATCATTGTGGGCAAGCACCAGAATGCCCTGGCAGAGATCAATATTGATTTTGTAAAAGAGAACAACATCAAAGTAGTCAGGCGGCTTTCGGGGGGTGGCACCGTTTTCCACGACCTTGGCAACCTGAATTTCACCTTTATCATGAACGGGGAAAGTAATCAACTGGTTGATTTTCACAAATATACACTTCCCATCCTGGATGTGTTGCAGAAACTGGATATTGACGCCCGTTTTGAGGGAAGGAACGACCTGACCATAGTCGGCAGGAAATTTTCGGGAAATGCCGAGCACGTATTCAGGAACCGCATCCTTCATCACGGCACTTTATTATTCTCCTCCGTTATGACCGATCTGAGTGCCGCGCTGAATGTGGATCCGATGAAATTCCAGGACAAGGCGGTGAAATCGGTCCGGAGCCGGGTTACCAACATCAGCGAACACCTTAAAACCCCGTTGGATATACTGGCATTCAAGGACCTGGTCATGGATCACATCATGGAGATGTACCCCGATGCGGTTCTTTATGAACTGACCAAAGAAGATCTTGCTAATATTCAGAAACTTACAGACGAAAAATACAGTACCTGGGAATGGAACTTCGGGTATTCTCCCAAATACAACCTCCAGCGTTTTGTCAAGACCGAAGGTGGTAAGATTGAATTTGACCTGGATGTTGAAGGCGGAATAATAAGAAACGTCAAGATATTCGGAGATTTTTTCAACACACTGGAAACCAGCGACATTGAAGACCTGCTGAAGGATTGCAAACATGAAACTGAGACCATCAGGCAAAGACTGAAAAATATCCGGATCGGGGATTATTTTACACGGGTTACTTTAGAGGAGTTTCTTTCCGGGCTATTTTGAAATTTTTCTTAGTAAATATCCTTTGTGTTATCCTTTGAGCCCCTTGTGTCTAAGTTGCTCAAAATTAACCACAAAGGTACTCGAAGTACTTCACAAAGGATTTCACAAAGGAAGAAAAACAAAAAACACCGAAAGGTGTCAGTTATCTTTGCCAATTATCAATTATTAATTGTCAATTATCAATTGTCAATTATCAATTGTCATCCTTATGCAACCGGCAGCTTTAGAAGCAAAAACCCATTCCGGCCCTAAATTCCAGCATACTTCCCGGTCCGACGGTCCACCATGGATTCATGTGGTTGATCCCTGATTTTATATTGTATTGATATTCAAGATTATTGATAGTGGTTTTTTGTTTTACCAGCTGAAAAGCAATCTGGTATCCGACCTGAAGATCTAAACAGATCATGTCGTTTATTATCCATTGATGTCCGAGTTCCATGCCCATTCCCAATGCGACATAGTCCAGATTGAGATCACTATGCGACACCTCATTGTCTTCCTTATCATAAAAACGATAGTAACGTACATCAGAATTAAAATACCCGGTGATCAATTTAAACTGGAAATAATCTCCCTGGGGCAAAGCCATGGTGCTGTCCTTATGGTTGGTCATATAATATCTGAAAAATGGACAGATCTTCACGCCATTGTAAACCAGCGAGCCCAGTTCCGAATTGGCATAAATCGAGTTGTAACAACCAAAACTATAGGTATTGCTGTCGGATTTGGCTTCGTACTTAAAGGTGAAAACCCTGTCTTTCAGTGCATAAGGATTAATGCTGAAAGTGTGATACTGGGCAAAGAGAAGAAGTGGGGTTACTACCAGGAAGGTAGTAATGAAGATTAATACCCGCAGTTTTGATGAAAAATGCATAGGGTCGCAAATTGAATTTAAGGTAAATCAAAGATATTGAATCGTCCCGAAGATTAATGTTTAATTTTGAACCTGATAACACCCGTCATTCTGACTTTAGTTATGGCTTGAAAATGAATGATATACAAGAAAAACTACAACAACTCCGGTTGAATTTCCAGGGAGATATTTATTTTGATGAGGCTACTTTGCTGATGTATTCAACGGATGCCTCTGTGTATAAAGAGAAGCCTTTGGCTGTGTCAAGACCTAAGGGGCCTGATGACATTCGTTTGCTGATCAGTTTTGCTGCTGAGCATCAGATCCCGCTGATTCCCAGGGCGGCAGGGACTTCACTTGCCGGACAGGTGGTCGGGAAGGGAATTGTAGCCGATGTATCGAAGTACATGAGGAAGGTGCTGGAAATCAATGTAGAAGAACATTGGGTAAGGGTCGAACCCGGGGTAGTGCCTGATGAGCTGAATAAGCTGCTGGAACCTATGGGGTTGTTTTTCGGGCCGGAGACCTCTACCTCAAACCGTTGTATGATAGGGGGAATGGTGGGTAACAACTCCTGCGGGGCGCATTCCGTCCTGTATGGAAGCACCCGTGATCATGTCCTGGAGGTGAAAGGCTTCCTTTCCGATGCCTCGGAAGTGCATTTCCGCGCAGTTACTGATGAAGAGTTTGGTGCCAGATGTGAATTACCGGGTTTGGAGGGGGAAATCTACCGTTCAACCCGTGAAATCCTTTCAGACCCTGTAAACCAGGAGAGCATCCGCCGCGAGTATCCCCATCCGGACATCAGGCGGAGAAACACAGGCTACTCCATCGATTTGTTGCTGGAGAGTGAGGTGTTTGGAGGGGGAAGGGGGATCGGGGAACGGGGAACGGGGAATGGAGTAGAGGGAACGGGGAACGGGGATCAGGGATCGGGGATCGGGGATCGGGGAGGAGAATTACAGGCTCAAAAATCATTCTTCCCTGTTCCCCATTCCCCATTCCCTGGCTCACTACAAGGTAATAAGTTTAATTTCTGCAAGCTGATCGCAGGCTCGGAAGGTACGCTGATGGTAATGACGGAAATAAAGCTGAACCTGGTAAAAGTACCTCCGAAGGAAAAAGCCCTGGTTTGTGTGCATTGTAAAACCCTCGAAGACGCCTTTGAGGGCAATCTGGTGGCGCTTAGCTTCAAGCCGGGCTCGGTTGAGCTGATCGACCGCATCATCATTGAATGTACCAAAGACAACATCGAACAAAGAAAGAACCGGTTTTTCATTGAAGGTGAACCTGAAGCCATCCTTATTGTTGAGTTTGAGCGGGAGACCAGGGAAGAGATCGTTCAGCTGACCACGGAGATGGAGAAAGCCATGCGGGCTGCGGGATATGGCTATCATTTCCCGGTGATCACCGGTCCCGATATGGGGAAGGTATGGGCCCTGCGAAAAGCCGGACTTGGGTTACTGTCCAATGTACCCGGCGATGCCAAGCCGGTGACCATGATTGAAGACACGGCGGTACGACCTGAAGATCTTCCTGCCTATATGAGGGAATTCAGGGAAATTTTGAAGAAACACGGGAAAGACTGCGTGTATTATGCGCATATCGCCACCGGGGAACTGCACCTGAAGCCTGTTCTCAATCTGAAAGAACCGGGTGATTTGACATTGTTCCGGACGATTGCTACGGAAATAGCGCTGCTTGTCAAGAAATTCAGGGGTTCACTGTCGGGCGAGCATGGAGACGGCCGTCTCAGGGGAGAATTCATTCCATTGATGATAGGGGAGCACAATTACCAGCTGGTTCAGCGCATTAAGAAAGCCTGGGACCCGTATGGCATCTTAAACCCGGGCAAGATCACGGCTACTCCGCCAATGGACCGCTTTCTGCGGTACGAGCAGGGGCAGCAGGTCAGGGAGATCAGCACTTATTTTAGCTATTCCAGGACCAAAGGCCTGCTGAGAGCGGTAGAGCAGTGCAACGGATCGGGCGATTGCCGGAAGAGTGAGATCATCGGGGGTACGATGTGCCCGAGTTATATGGCCAGCCGCGATGAGAACACCACCACGCGTGCCAGGGCTAATGTACTTAGGGAGTTTCTGACCCATTCCCCGAAAACCAACCCTTTCGACCATAAAGAAATCAAGGAGATACTGGATCTGTGCCTTTCCTGTAAGGGATGCAAGTCGGAATGCCCGTCGAATGTGGATATGGCCAAGTATAAGGCTGAATTCCTGCAGCATTATTATGATGCCCATGGGGTCCCGTTCCGTTCATTGATGATCGCCAACATCACCCGCTTTAACAGGCTGGGATCGGCGGTGCCCGGCCTGTTTAATTTCTTCATCTCCAATACCCTGTTGTCCGGAACTTTCAAAAAGATGGCCGGCTTTGCTCCTCAGCGAAGCATTCCGAAACTGGCCGGGTTTACCCTTCACCACTGGTTCAGGCAGAACCGGGAAAAGCTTGAAAAGATCCCGGCTGTCAAGGGGAAGGTGTATTTTTTTGCCGACGAATTCACTGAATTCAATGATGTGGAGATAGGGATCAAGGCGATTAACCTGCTGACAAGGTTAGGTTACCGGGTAGAAATACCTGACCACCTCGAAAGTGGCAGGACCTTCATTTCCAAGGGATTGTTAAAAAAGGCAAAACAAATCGCAGAGCAAAATGTCAGACACTTAGCCGACATTGTCACCGCTGAAACCCCTTTGCTGGGAACTGAACCATCTGGAATACTGACTTTCAGGGATGAATATCCGGAACTGGTATCCGCGGATTTGGCGGGTGTTTCTGAGAGCCTCGGCCGGAACTGCTTGTTGATAGAGGAATTTCTGGTGAAGGAGTTTGAAAAGGGCAATATTTCAAAGGATTTGTTTACTGCTGAGCCAAAAAAACTAAGGCTTCACGGCCATTGCCAGCAGAAATCGCTCGTTTCTACCCTTCCCACTAAGAAAATGTTACAAATACCTGAAAATTACACAGTTGATGAGATCAAGTCGGGATGTTGCGGAATGGCGGGTTCCTTCGGGTTTGAAAAGGAGCATTATGCGCTATCTATGAAAGTAGGAGAGTTAGTCCTTTTCCCGGAAATCCGAAAAACCGTTGAAGAAATTACGCTGGTAGCGCCCGGCACCAGTTGCCGCCACCATATCCTTGACGGGACGGGGCGCAAAGCGGTTCACCCGGTGGAGGTGATGTGGGAGGCGCTGATTAATTGACAATTGATAATTGACAATTGACAATTAAATCCACCAGGAATTGCAGCCCCCTCACGACCTCCCCTTCCGGGGGAGGAGTATTGACCAGGGTTTAAAAAAGCAGAACAGAGCTCTGATATTCAATGAATTACATTTATCTTCTTCACTAATCTTGGTGTGGATGTATTAATATTGATTCGCTGATTTCCAGTCTGATTACCGCTTGAAACCGGCCGGATGGTTTGCCCCAAGAGGTTTTGCAACTTAACTTCAAATAATAGATTATCAGGAAGATGTATATCAAGATTCAGGATTTGGTTACAGGGATTGGGGCTGATTGTAAGAAGCGGTTTAGCCGGTATGGGGTTGTTTATTCCGACAGTGATGGATTTACAGAGGGTATCGTTACTGCCGTCATGGTCTCCGGGCAGAAGGGGGAAAGCGCAAAAGATATAACCGCTTGGCATGTTGACGGTTGACACCCAATTGGCGAAGACAGTTGAATCGGGTGCCAGGTATCCGTCCCAGTTGTAATTGTTGTTGGGCGACTGATTAATCCTGTAAGCCAGCGGAACCCGGAACAGGGGAATTGATCCTTTATTCCTGATCTTTACCCTGGGATGGATCAATGACCCCACCAACGTGGTATCTGAAGGCGAAAGTATCTCATCCACAGCAACATCCTGTGGAAAACCGGGGTATACATATACAAGGTAATCTTCGGTTTCACCATAAGGATAAAATCCATAAGGAGATACATTTACCATGTAATCTGTCTCATTCAGGACGACCCGCATCAGCGTATACCTGGGATGGGCGTTCAGTGGTATGATTATATGCCCGGTTAAATTAGTCATCCCGGGACCGGCCTCAAAAACCATCTCACCGACCGGGTCTAACAAACCATCGGAATTCCAGTCAATATATATTTTAACACAACAGTTGGTTGCATAAGAAGAGAAGATTGGGATCACATTCACCGGGTAGGTGAGTCCCCTTGATAAAGATACAGGTCCGCAGCTATGGGTAAAATCCGTATAGGTTTGAATGGCAAAGGGGTTGTTGGTTGTTGTGGAAATAAAACCATTGCTGAAAGAGCCCAGGATCATCTTACCGATATCGGCAAAATTGGTATGTAAGGCCCCGGAAGGTTGATAAACAAAAATATTATTGTGAACGGTTTTCACTAAAGTATCATTTATTGCATAAGTATCTCCGGCCAGGTCAATCCAGATTTTAATCAGATACGGACCAATCGCTTCAAGATCAGCAGTTTGTGAAAATGAGAATACATAAATGTCACCTGAATTCGTTGGAAGGTTGAAAGGTTCGGTAACAATGGCACCCCCGTTGATCTGATAGTGCATACTGGCTGATTGGAAAGGCTGCGATCCGAAGTTTATAATATACAATGAAATAACCTCTGCATCACTGAGACTGTTGGTATCAACAGGTAACAGTAAATTCATCAATCCGGCATCCAGGTTTTGTACAGGACCAATAAACACGGTGTCAGCTGCTCTTTCGCTGATACAACCTGCAGAAAGCTCAGTTTCACAATAGAAGACGGTTTGGCTGGTAAGGCAAGGTGTTATTAAGGTATTTCCCTGACCGAGATACTGACCGTTAACAGCCTGGTCATACCATCGGACAGGAAGGGCAGACTGGGCGTGAAGCACGGTGTAATTACCCAATGGGACCAAGGCATTTGAAACGAGAGGAGGCGGAACCAGGATGGATGAGATCACCGCAGTAAGCGTATCATCCAACGGTTCCGGGTCATTTTGGGGGTTGATTTTTATATGGAGTTTGTAGTCATTTCCGGGTACAAAAAATGCATGCTGGGTAAAGTTATACCCGGCCATGGCTCCGGCTGGAATGGTACAGGTGAATTGTTCAATAACCGGAGTCTGACTGTCAAATTGGTATGATATTGGAAATGAGGCTGCAATAGTACCTGAGCTTAGGTTTTTAAGGAAAACCAACACATCTGCCCATCCGGATAAGTTACAACCTGAAACAGGTTTAAAGACGCTATCAACGGCAATTTCGTTGTTTCCCGGATTTTGGAGAACAAAATCATCTATTGAAAAACCGTCGAGCGATAAAGCGGAACCGGATGTGAAGACGAAGCGGAACCGGATGTCAGTTGGCGATGTAACGAGGGAGTTTAAGTAGAAAGAAGATTTTTTCCATCCGTTGGATTGGCCGCTCCAGCCCTGACGGGGTATGATCGAAGAGATGGAGCTGTTGAACCAGTTTAACCCGTTGGGATCATTTATGACCCCCAGCGGTTGCCAGGACGAATCATTCAGGGAATACTCCAGGCTTATTCCGTCTGAACCGGCTTCCGTATTGTAATTCAACCAAAAAGATACCCTGGGGTTATTGTTCAGGTTGCTGTGAAATCTCGGGGATTCAAGTATACAGTAACTGTTTGGTTCATAAGCTGTTGATAGGTTGATATCCCAGGCATTGGGAGGGGAGTGGGCTGAATCGGTGTTTCCATAGGCGGGTGTCCCCAATTCCCAGGCTGAACTTCCATATTCATAAGATGTCCATAAATTGTGATCATCAAAACTGTCCGAAAAAGGGAAAGTTGCGGCATACATGGTAAGGAACTCTTTTTCCCCGGTAGTTGGCCAGCGTGCCTGTAATTGAGCAGGCGAAAGATCGGTTGCTAAAATCCAGTACTTAACATAGGTGGTGGTGTTCACCGAAGGTATCCAGGCCTGGAAAGTATCTCCCGGTAATGCAGTCATTTGTAATGTGTCCGGCGGACTGCTGTTTTTTTTGTAAATAAGCCTAACATCGTTTACTCCTTCAAAATCCCTTACGATAGCTTTCACCTCAAATGTTCCGGGAAAAGGTCCGGTACCGGTCATGAAACCAGTTGGTGTTATCAGGGGAGCGATTACAGGAGGAAGATCAGGAGAAACTAAACCGGTAATATTTATGTTATCAATATACCAACCCTTGTTGCTGTTCGGTCCGGGATTGCCGCCGTCTTTCAGTATAAACCTTACCAATACCTTATTTCGGTTGGCAGCCAGGCGGGTAAAATTAAAGGTCTCCGTTTTCC
>JAPLDE010000048.1:10081-15454 GCA_026391855.1 Bacteroidota bacterium
TATTGCAGGGCAGTGCATTGTTTGTTGCTGGCTGCCAAAGGTTTCCGTACATTCCCGAACCAAAAACCCCGTTAAACGTTCCGCTTCCCAAGTATTCTGCTGATGTGAGCGAGGTCCAGATCAAACCATTGGTGAGTGAATATTCAATAGTGGCCAGGTCACTGACATCGACTTTACAGATGTGGTCAAAGCGAAAAACCACCGAATCATAACCTGCAGTTGAAAAGGAAAGGGTAGTCAGGGTTAACGTCAAGGCTGCTTTCACCTGGCAACTGTCGCAGGTAAGACCACCATTATGCAGGCGGGTATTGAGGTGCCAGTCATCGATACCGGGTATCAGTTTTTGGGAAGAGACCATTGAATCACTTCCGCCCGGCTGTTCAAAGTTTTCATGAAAGGAATTCATTGTGGTTTGGCTGTATGCGGCACTGGCAACCCAGAAGAACCAGACAACAATAAATATCCTCTTCATCTTAGTACTAATCATTCCCAAATATACGACCTTTTTCAGCGTTTGGAACCGGTTTATTCATCCTCCATTGGCTATTAATCTTCCTTTGTGAAATCCTTCTTTCCCTTCTGTCCTTTGTGTCTAATAAAAGTCTTATTCTATGAAGGATCTTCAATTCTTAACAATCGGCTTTTTCTTTAAACACGAAGGTCACAAAGGGTTTCACAAAGGATTTCACGAAGGATTGCGGCCCCCTCACGACCTCCACTTCCGGGGGAGGAGTATTGACCAGGGTTTAAAAAAGCAGAACAGTGCTCTGATATTCAATGAATTACATTTATCTTCTTCACTAATCTCGTATCCCCGGATGACAGGATCACAAAGTAAATTCCTTCAGGCAGTGTTGATGTATTTATATTGATTCGCTGATTACCAGTCTGTTTACCGCCGGAAACCGGCCGGATAGTTTGCCCGAGCAGGTTTTGCAACTTTAATTCAAATAATTGATTATCAGGAAGATGTATATCTATATTCAGGGTTTGGTTACAGGGATTGGGGCTGATGGTAAGAAGCGGTTCAGCAGGTAAGGGGTTGTTTATTCCAACGGTGATGGATTTACAGAGGGTATCGTTACTGCCGTCATGATCACCTGGCAGTAATGGAAAAGCACAAAAGATATAACTACTTGGCATAGAGACTGTTGTCTGCCAGTCGGCAATGGCAAAGGAGCCCGGATCGAGGTAACCATCCCAGTCGAAATTGACATTCTGGGCCTGGTTAATGGTGAACGCCAGTGGAACATGATACAGTGGAATATCGCCGGTGTTCAGGATGTTCAGTTTAGCATGGATCAGGCTGCCGCCAGTTGTCGTATCAGCCGGTGAAAGGATTGCTGTTATGGCTATATCCTGTGGCAAGGTGGGGTACACATAAACCAGGTAGTCTTCGGTTTCACCAAACAAATAATTGCCCACCGGAGTTACTGCAGCAAGGGAATTCCCCTGCACCAGCACAACCCGTATGAGGGTATAACGAACATGTGCGTTCACCGGGACGGTGATGTTGCCGCTGAAAGCAGTTTTTCCGGGTCCAGCCGCAAAAGCAGTTTCAGATATAGGTTCAAACACTCCATCGAAATTCCAGTCGATGAACACTTTAACACAGCAATTGTAAGCTGTCCCGGAAAAAATAGAAGTAATACTAACCGGATAGGCCAACCCTCTTGAAAGCTTTGCCGGCTGAACGGTCTGAGTGAAATCCGTGTATTGGTGGGTTGCATCGGGGTTATTTGTGGTGGTTGTCACATTGCCGTTGCTCATAGAGGCCAGGGTAACATTCCCGATATCGGCATTCCAGCTGTCGTTGGCCTTTGAAATTCCATAAATAGGGAAAATGTTATTCACAGTATGCCAGAGGGTATCATTCATATGATATTGATCACCGGTAAGTTCTACCCAAATTTTAAAGGAATAGGAACCCGGAAACTCAAGATCTGCGGTCTGCGCAAAAGTGTAATGCAGGCTGTCGCCCCAGGGAATGGTGGCATTGACTACCTCCGAAACAACAGGACCCCCGTTCAGCGTGTAGTTCAGGGTAACTGTAGCAAGGCTGGTTACTCCGTAATTTTTAAAAACCAGCGACACATTCTCTGCATCACTGAAGCCGGAGGTATCAGCCGGCAACAGTAGTCTGAACAACCCCGCATCCAGGGTCATATCGGGAATGATAAACACCGTATCGGCAACCCTGGTATTGCCGCAGGGACCCACAGCCTCGCAATAATAAATGGTTTGCGTTGTAAGACAGGGGGTTACAAAGGTATTTCCCTGGGCAAGTAATGTGCCGCCTACCGGGAGCGACCACCAGCGGATGGGATCGGATGATTGGGCCGTGAGAATGGTAAAGGTTCCGTTTGGTACCTGTGCATTTGCAACTACAGGCGGAGAGGCGGCAGCAGTTGTGTTGGTGACTATAACGGTGAGCGTATCGTCCTCTGGTTCCGGATCACCAGAGTTCAGTCCAGCTGTAAGAATATAATCATTTGGAATAAAAAGGTTTAAAGAAGTACTTAAAGTTAAAGGAGTAGTTTGTCCCGGATTTAGGGATATGAAAACTATGCTGTCATGTGGAGGATAACTAATCAATCCCCGGAATGACTTGCTGGGAAGATACCATCGAATCCCCGGCACCGGGAAATTCAAAATTCTCGTGGAAAGCCACTCCTGTGATCTGTCCAAAACCTAATTCTGTACAAAGAATAAAGAATAAAACAGTGAATAGCTTCTTCATATAATAAATTTTTGGAAAATAGTTGGATCATATAAAAAAACAAGACACAGAATTACCCGGTTTAGTTGTAACAAAGCCATCTTTTACTACCTGTTCATTATCAAATCATCAAATCAGCAAATGATCACATGATCACATTTTTTTCTTTATTTTGCACCACCAGTCAAACATAAAGCAAAAACTACATAAAGGCCTAAATTTCAACATTATGAATGGGAAAACATTTGCAGAGAAGATTTTCGGTGCGCCCTGCGGCAGCATCGTTTTTAAGAAGCCGGATATTGTGCTGAGCCATGATAACACGGCCAGTATTGAAAAGACCTTTCAGAAGATGGGGGGAACGAAGATTCTTGATCCGGATCAGTTGCTGATCACCCTCGACCACAATGCTCCTCCGACCAACGCTAAGCTTGCCAATGACTACAAACGGATCCGCGAGATGTGCGAAGAGCAGGGAGTGAAGAAGTTCCATGATGTTGGCAGCGGGATCTGCCACCAGATCATGTCGTACTATGCCAGGCCGAAGATGCTGATCGTAGGAAGCGACAGCCATACATGTACTGCCGGCGCATTCAACGCTTTTGCCGCCGGTATTGACCGTACCGAGACGGCCGGGCTCTGGAAACAGGGAGAAACCTGGTTCAGGGTGCCGGAATCCCTGAAGATCACCCTGACCGGCAGGCTGAAACCGGGTGTGTATGCCAAAGACTTGTCTCTCTGGATCATAGGAATGATAGGGTCCAGCGGAGCAGATTATATGTCTGTAGAATATCATGGTGACGGAGTAAAGACGCTCACGGTTTCCGACCGTATGACCATCTGTAACCTGGCCTCTGAAATGGGTGCCAAGAATGCCGTTTTTCCTGCCGATGAAATGCTTTGGGAACATATCGGAACAAAGACGGAAGGCGTTTGGGCTGATGAAGAGGCGGACTACATGAGGGAAATCCATATTAAGCTTGACGAAATCTTCCCCGTGGTGGCTGCTCCTCATCATGTGGATAATGTGAAAGCCCTGTCGGAAGTGAAGGGGAAGAAGATCCACCAGGCACTGGTAGGGACCTGCACCAACGGAAGGCTGGAGGACCTCCGGCTGGCAGCGCAGGTGCTGAAAGGAAAGAAAGTGGCTAAGGGAGTCCAGTTGATGGTCATTCCCGCCTCTCAGGAGATTTATCTGCAGGCGATGGAAGAAGGACTGATCAGGACCTTTATCGAAGCCGGAGGCAATGTACTGGGATCTTCCTGCGGGCCATGCCTGGGCACCGGACAAGGGATACCGGCCGATAATACAACGGTGATCTCAACCGCCAACCGTAACTTTAAAGGCCGTATGGGCAACGGATTATCGGAGATCTATCTCGCTTCCCCGGCTACCGTGGCTTTGTCAGCCGTCAAGGGAGAAATAGCTGACCCAAGGGAGATAGCAACTGTTGACACTTATCCTTTTACCGTCGAACAAAGCAAAACAGTTGATATTGCCGAAGGTGACGACAGATATACTGATGGAACCTGGAACTACAGCGATGTTGACAACCTGAACACCGACCAGATGTTTGCCGGCAACCTGACCTATAACATCAACAGTTCGGAGGGTGACAAGATCATGCCATACCTGTTCAAGGGTTTTGATAACAGTTTTGCCGAAAGAGTTAAAGCGGATGACATCCTGGTGGTGGGCGCCAATTTTGGCTGTGGCAGCTCCAGGGAACATCCTTCGGTTGGGCTTGCTTATGCCGGGATCAGGGCAGTGATCTGTAAATCAGTGAATCGCATCTTCTACCGCTCTTCCGTGAACCAGGGCCTTCCCATTCTTGTCGTACCCCAGGCAGTGGATGCATACACAAAAGGTGACAAAGTTGAGGTCGATTTTAAAAATGGTAAAATTTTTGTTGGGCAGAAATCATTCGGTTTTAATCCCTTACCTGACAAACTAATGGGTATCTTTGAAGCCAAAGGGCTTGTGAATTATGTTAAAATGGCCAAACAATAATATTTTAACCACTTAAAAATCAAAACACTATGAAAAGGTTGTTCATTTTCTTTCTTTTTACGATCATTACCGGTATTGCCGTGAGTCAAACGACAACCGCGGTTCAGGACACAGCAAAGAACCAAACGGATGCCAGGGGACAAAAACAGGGTATCTGGAAAGAGACCCTTGACGGAGGAAGTTTTGCAAAGGGGCTTTATAAGAATGACAAGAAGGACGGGATCTGGCTTTCCTATCATCCTGCGGGCTTTATCAAGAGCATTGAATCCTATAAAAACGGTATCAGGGAAGGTGTTTTTATTTCTATTGATGACCGTGGCGCTTTAGCCGGAGAAGAATACTATGTTCAGGACAAGATTGACGGGCTGAGCCGTCATTTTACCTATGGCGGGAGACCTTCTTCAGAGATAAATTATAAGATGGGTATGAAACATGGCAGTTACAAGGTGTATTACGATATGACAGGAAAACTGCAGGAAGAATCCAATTATGTGATGAACAAAAAGGACGGTGTGGCCAAGTGGTATGATACCGAGGGCAAAATGGTAGCCGAATACAATTACAGGAACGGGGAGCTTGACGGTCCCCAGGCTACCTATTACAGCAATCAGAACAAGCAGACGGAGGAATTATACAAAAACGG